>JAUPMC010000043.1 GCA_030836605.1 Thermoplasmatota archaeon
GGAAGCAACGGCCCACATTCAGGACGACCGGGCAGCTTCTGGAGGCGATATCACGATAATGAAGGGGCGCAGGATCAGGGCGGGCGTGGGCGAGGGCAAGGCCGTCGCGTTCCAGACGCCGCTCTCGTTCCTGGGGGGCATAGACCCCGGTACCGGGGAGATACTGGACCCGGAGTGCGAGTGCCGCGGGACCTCGGTCGCGGGGACGGTCCTGTGCTTCCCGTACGGGAAGGGTTCCACCGTCGGGTCGTACTCGATGTACCAGTTGAGGGTGAACGGGCTCGCGCCAACAGCGATCGTCAACACGTCCGCCGAGCCGATCGTCGCCACGGGCGCTATAATGTCGAGCATCCCCATGGTCGACGGGGTCGATGTCTCCCTCATACGGTCGTGCGACCACGCCGTCGTCGACGCCGACAAGGGGACTGTCGAGCTCAGGGACGTCCGCGAGCGGCACGTCGTCACGGACATCCTCAGGCACAAGGGGAGGATACTCCTGCTCAAGAGGAGCGACAGCGTCGGCTCGTACAGGGGACAGTGGGCCGGCGTCTCGGGGTTCATCGAGCCCGGGGAGTCCCCGGAAGCCGCCGCCGTGCGAGAGCTCGAGGAGGAACTGGGGCTCCAGGGGCTGCGGCCGACCAGGGTCATCACCCCCGAGAGCTTCAGGGACGGCGAGGTCGTCTGGACCGTGCACGCGTCGTTGTTCGATGTCAAGGGCCCGAAGGTGAGGACGGACTGGGAGCATCAGGCGCATGAGTGGGTCCGCCCGGAGGACGTGTCGCGGTACGCGACCGTGCCGGGGCTGCAGAGGCTCGTCTGTAGGCTCCTGGGCTGAACTCAGCCCTGGATCGTGTGGTCCACTTCCCGCTCGAGCAGGTTGAGCTGGTGGCTCTCCAGCGTGGACTTGTTCACGGCCATCAGCAATATGGACTGGTTGATCGCGACCTGGTCCCGCAAGGACTGGATGAGCCTCAGCACGGTGATGAAGTTGTTGTTGGTTATGAGGTACTCAAGCCCGTCCAGGAGCACGATGCCGCCGCCCGGCTGCGACAGGAACTGCTCCAGGGACAGGCTCAGCTTCTCGAGGTCCTTCGGCCTTATGGCGTTGTCCCTGCCCACGTTCGAGAGCCATATCACCGGGGTGTCCTTGAGGTCGAACTTGGTGCGGATCTTCGCTGGGTAGTTGCGCGTGACGCAATATCCCTTCATCCCTTTGGAGAGCGTCTTTAGGAACAGGTTGTACGAGGTCTCGGGCCTGTCCTCCTCCACCAGGTATGAGAACGACCGCTCCAGCTCGTCCACCTTCTCTGGCTGTACCGGGGGGACCGCCTCGGCGGGTGGCTCGGCTGGCGCGGGGACGGTGACCCCCTCGGGTCCCTTCGGCGGCTCGGGGGCGGCGACGGCCACCTCCTGGGGCCTCGGCTGCGCCAGGGCCTCCGGTGGCGCCTCGGCGACTGGTGCTCGCTGCTCTTCCCGGACCGGCGCGGGGGCCGGCTCCGGCGTCGCGGGCATCGGCACGCTCTTCCTGAGGAAGTCGTGCATCCTCCTCGCGTCCGCTTGATCGACGCCGTTGACGCGCTCCAGGTCGTCCAGGGTCGCGGCCCTCAGCTGGGCCAGCGATGTGTAGCCGCGGTCGAACAGCTTCCCCGCGAGCTCCGGCCTCATGCCGGGTAGGGACATCAACTCCTCCAGGGCCGCCTTCATGTGCAGCGAGGACACCCCTGCGACCAGGGGCTCACCGACGATGCTCCACTCGACCACGTACTCGCCCTTGGGGTCCGCGACCACGTCGAGCCTCCTCGACCGGGTCTCCCTCGTGATGTGCTCCCGCCACGCGCCTATCGCGTCCTGCATCTTCTGAGAGCACTTGATCTCGACCCTGACAAACTCCTCCACGTTGAGGCGCATGTCCTTCCTCATCTGCTGGATGCGCCTGATGAGTTCCCTGGAGAGCCCCTCAGCCTCGAGCTCGGGCGTCTGCTCGAGGTCCACGTATGCGGCGCCCTTGGAGAATTCCGAGCCGGCGACATCCGGGGGCAGGGTCGACGTGAACGAGACCATGTTCGGCAGGATCTTGACCATCTGGCCCTCGATGCCCAGGGAGTACTCCCCCTTGTCTATCCCCGCCTTGATCGACTTTGCGGGCCTGTTCTTGAGGAGGACCGCTATCTTGCTCGACCACTGCCTGTAGACCTTGCCGATGGCGTTCGGGTTCGGGACGACGCTCAGTATCATCTCGTCCCACTCGTCGCCCATCGGGATCATCTTGAGCTCCTTGATGTTGTTCTGGGACAGGAGCGCGTCCTTCAGCTGTACGAGCGCCTCGGAGTCCTCCTCGGTCTGGGCCTTGACCACGATCTTCTTCAAGGGCCAGCGGAGGTTCACGTTCGCGTCCTGGCGGACCCGCGCGACTATCTCCGATATCTCCCTGACCATCTCCATGCCGTGCTCGAGCGCCTCGTCCCTCCACCGGGGGTTCTCGGAAGGCCACTTAGCGAGGTGGACGCTCTCGGGGCTGGGGTTCAGGTTCGTGAATATGGAGTCGGATATGTGCGGCGCAATCGGCGAGAGCAGCACCACCGCCGTGTTGATGGACTCATGGAGCACCTTGAACGCCGCCAGCTTGTCGCGGTCGTCCCCCTCCTTCCAGAGGCGGTCCCTGACGAGCTTCACGTACCACCTCGACAGGTCGGTCACGATGAAGTCCTCGAGCGCGCGCGTGGCCCTGTGGACCTCGTAGACCTCCATGGCCGACGTGAACTCCCGCTTCAGGCTCTCCGTCCGGGAGAGCATCCATCGGTCCTCCGGTCTGAGGTCGTCCTTTATGGACTCGAGACGGACCGAGGCGGGCTCGAACTTGTCTATGGACATGTACAGCACGGCGAACTTGTAGACGTTCCAGAGGATGTTCAGGGTCCTGTTGGCCGCCTTGACGCCCTCCTGCTGGAAGAGCACGTCCTCCCACGGGGCGTTCGCCTTGAGCAGGTAGAACCTCAAGGAGTCGGCGCCAAGGGTGTTCACTACGCCCAACGGGTCGATCGCCGTCCCCTCGCTCTTCGACATCGCCTCACCCTGCGGGGTGAGCGCCCACCCGTGCATCAGCACCGACTTGTACGGGGCCTTGCCGAACGCGACCACTCCGGTCACGAGCTGCGAGTAGAACCAGCCCCTCGTCTGGTCGTGGGCCTCCGTGATCCACTCGCTCGGCCACCACTTCTTGAACTCGTCCTGCTGCTCTGGGTATCCCAGCGACGCCCATGAGCACACGCCGGCGTCGAACCAGACGTCGAGGACGTCCGGGGTCCTGTTCATGGTCTGTTTGCACTTGTCGCACTGGAACGTGACCTTGTCGATCCACGGCCTGTGGACGTCCATGCCCTCGACGTATCCGGACCCGGCCTTGAGGTCCTCGATGGACGAGACGACCTTTATGTTGCCGCAGGAGCAGCGCCAGATGGGCAGCGGGGTGCCCCAGTACCTCTGCCTGCTGATGCACCAGTCCCTCGCGTTGGCTATCCAGTCCTTCTCCCTGCTGGAGCCGGCCCAGTCAGGGTACCACGAGACGTCGTCGTTCGCGGCACTGATGCCGTCCTTGATCTGCGTGACCTTGAGGAACCACTGCTCCGTGACCCTGTAGATGATGGGGCGCTTGCACCTCCAGCAGTGGCCGTACCTGTGTGTCAGCCTGCCCTCGTGGAACATCGCGCCTCGGTCGACCAGGTCCGATATGACGAGGGCGTTCGCCTCCTTGACGTTCTGCCCAGCGTACCTTGGCCCTACCTCCTCCGTGTAGTTCCCTGACTCGTCGACCGGGGAGAACGGCTCGAGGTCGTGCGCCACGCCTATGTCGAAGTCCTCCGGGCCGTGCCCTGGGGCTATGTGCACAATCCCCGTGCTCTCGGCCGTGACGGTCTCGGACGGCAGGACCGCATGCACCCACTGCCCCCTGACCTGCTGCGCGTGCGGGACGAGGTCCTCGAGGGGGTGTCTGTAGTGCAGGCCGATGAGGTCGGTGCCAGACATCGTCTCCAGGACCTCCATGCCATCGACGTTCGCGGTCTGCGCCAGCTCCTCGACCTTATCGTCCAGGAGTATCAGTATGATCTCGGAGTCTCCCCTCTTCACCCGGACCTTCGCGTAGGTGAACCCAGGGTGGACGGCCGCGGCCAGGTTCCCCGGTATGGTCCACGGGGTCGTGGTCCATATCAGCAGGAACTCGTTCGTCCTCCCCTCGATCGGGAACTTGACGTATATGGACGGGTCCGTCTCGTCCCAGTACTCTATCTCGGCCTCCGCCAAGGCCGTCTCGCACCTGGGGCACCACGGGAGCACCCTGAGGTCGGTCGCGAGCAGGTTCTTGTCATGGGCCTGCTTCAGCGTCCACCAGACAGAGGCCACATACGACGGGTTGACCGTGAGGTACGGGCTCTCCCAGTCCATCCATACCCCGAGGAGTTTGAACTCCTCGGTCATCTTCGACTTGAAAGTGGTCGCGAACTCGCGGCAGGTCGTCACGAACTTGTCAATGCCGTGGACCTCGATCTCCTTCTTGCTCTTGATCCCGAGCGACTGCTCGACCTTGACCTCGATCGGGAGCCCGTGCATGTCGTATCCGGGCTGGTCCCTGACCTGCAGGCCCTGCATCCGCCGGTAGCGTATGTACGCGTCCTTCAGCACCTTGTTCCACGCGGTGCCTATGTGGATCGACCCGGTCGTGTACGGTGGCCCGTCCAGGAAGTAATAGGGCTTGTCCTCCTCGTGGGCCTGCTTGACTTTCTCGTAGATGCGAGTGCTTTCCCACTTCGTCCTGAGGTCTCTCTCAAGCTGGATGGGGGAGTAATTCTCGTCTACTTGGCGCATAACGAATCGTCCTTTAGACCATATTGATGGGAGGTATTTTAAAGATAGTGCGCTGGGAATCGTCGGGGGTCCATGTCCAGGGGGGTGTCAGCAGGCTCGCTCAGGACCATTTGTCCAGCCGGAACTGCTCCGCTTCCCCCTTGTCGCGGTCTAGCCTGGCTAGTACCGCGTCGACCCTGTCGACGGAGAACCCGTGCTCGTCGCACATGATTCTGCGCACCCGGTCCCCGTCCGCGCGCCCCCAGACGAGCGTGTAGTCGGAGACGGTGCCCGGCTCGAGGAAGATGCGGCGCACATCGGCGTACTCCTCTGGCACCGTGACCTTGCCTTCCGACGCGAGCCCCTCGAGGGAGCCCGCCCTCTTGATCGCCGCCAGGGCGCGCTTCGGGCCTATCCCGCGTACGCCGTCGTTGAAGTCCGTGCCGATCAGGACAGCGACATCCACCAGTTGCTCTCTGGTCAGACCGAGGCGGGACAGGACCTCCCCCAAGGAGACTATCTCGGGGATGACCTCCTGGGTCTTCCCGGAGGGGAGCTTACGCTTCCCCGCGAGTGTCAGGTTCCTCACGAGGGTCGTGGTGCCGAACAGCAGGGCGTCGTAGTCCTGGGACGCCCCAGCCCACACCCTGCCCTCGGACACCATGCGGGCCATCTGCGCCTCGCCCTCTCCGGGGGCGACCAGCCAAGGCACCCCGAGGGCGTCCAGGAGCGCCTTCGACTCCTGGACCATGTCGTGGCCTAGCCTGGAGGACCTCGAGGCCATAGACAGGGCGCGCTTCATGTCCCCCTCGGCCCTCGCCTTCTTCCACTCCGCCTCGGCCTCCTGCCTCACGGCCTTCCTCGCCTCGATGGTCTTCCTCTTCAGCTCCGGAGGCTCGCCGTCGAACACATATGCCGGCCTGATGCCCGCCTCGAGGAGGCTCGCCGTCCTGTACAACAGCCCGGACAGGTGGGAGGTGACCCGCCCGTCCCTGTCCATGAGCGGCGTGCCGTCCGGCTGCCGTATGCTCGCGAGGAACTGATACAGGGTGTTGAACGCGTCGATGGCGACGGACCTGCCCGATAGGTCCTCTATTGTGACCTGGCTCCCTGAGACGAGGTCGGAAATGTCGACTCCCATGTGGACAACCCGCGGAGGCTCTCGAAAGCAACGCGCTCGCGCATACTTAAAATCTCAGGCCTTGGAGCCGTTGTCGCCCACGAGGGGTAGGTAGAGGACCCCGAAAGCGACCCCGAACCAGAGGAGCGTGAGGGCGAGTATGACCACGTTCGTCCCCACCATGAGTTCCAGCACCAAGAGTATGGCCGGCAGTACGAATGTGAAGTATGCTAGTATCGGATGCTTGGTCAAACCCTCAGCCATGTCTCGTCACGCTCCGTGAAGGCAAGAGCCCTATTAATCCTTTGAGCTTCCGGAGGCCCTCAGCCTGCCGACCGCCGCCCTCATGTCCTTCGCCTTGAACACGTAGGTCCCGGCCGCGAGTATGTCCGCCCCCGCCCTGGCCGCCAGGTCTCCGGTCACATCGGTTATCCCGCCGTCTATCTCCACGGGGATGGGACTCCCCTGAGCCTTCATCTCGGCCTTCGCGGCGGCGATCTTCGGGAGCACCTCCGGCATGAACGACTGCCCGCCCCAGCCGGGGTTGACGGACATGACCAGGAGCATATCGATCTCCCTGAGGTGAGGGTACGCGCGGTCTATGGGCGTCGGGGGGTTCACCGCGAGCGCGGCCTTGCGGCCCAGGTCTCTGATGCCCCTCAGGGTGGCCTTCAGGTCCTGCTCGGCCTCCACGTGGACCTCGATTATGTCGGAGCCGGCGTCGGAGAACGCCTTGATGTGCCTCTCCGGGTGCGTGATCATCAGGTGGGCTATGAACGGGAGCTTCGAGTATGGTCGGATGCCCTTGACGGTCCCGGGTCCCATCGTGATGTTGTTGACGAAGACCCCGTCCATGACGTCTATGTGCAGGAAGTCCGAGCCGGCCTCTGTTGCCCTGGCGACATCCCTGCCGAGGGCCGCGAAGTCCGCTGCTAGTATTGACGGCGCCACTTTCGGCATCGACACGCCGATGCCGTCCCCGAGTATTATGGCTTTTGGTTATCCGCGGGCGAGGGGTTTAATAGTGTCACTAGGATTCCGAGACCATGGCAGAGCCCAGACACGAGTCAGGGAAGAAGGAGAGGTGCGACATCGAGGGATGCGATGCCGAAGGAGTGAGGTCCATAGCCGGCAAGAAGGTCGAGAAGGCCGGGATGACGCTCTCCGGCGACCCTGACAAGAACGCGCATCTGTGCAAGGCGCACTACAGGGAGTTCAAGAAGAAGACCAAGTCCGACAGGACGATGGACCGGCTCGGCTGGTGAGTCCCCACAGGACTAGCCGTCACCTCCGAAAGCTGGATATATGCCTGGCAGGTTCGAGGGGCGTGAAGCCAGAGGCCATCCAATTCCTGTCGAACACGGGGGTCTTCGGCCCCGCCATAATAGTCCCGATCATCCTCGCGGATGAGTTCCAAGCCTCCGAGGCGCTCATAGGCGTGATCGCCGGCATGTTCGCGGCCGCGGGCTTCTTCTCCAGCTATGTGTTCGGCAGGGCGTCGGACGTCTACGGCCGCAGGGTGATCCTCCTCGTCGGCCTCGGGCTCACGGTCGCCGCGACCGCCGCTCAAGGGATATCCATGATTGTGGGCGGGCTCCCGGTGTTCGCCGTGGTAAGGGTGCTCCTCGGGTTCGCTTCGGGAATGTTCCCCGCGGCACTCCTCGCGTATGCGTACGAGGCCAAGAGCAAGATGGGCAAGTTCAGTTCGTGGTCCGCCGCCGGCTGGGGGGTCGGGAACCTCACCGTGGGGCTCTTCGGCGTGATGTACGAGTTCGCCTACTTCTACTGCGCCGCGGTCCTGATGGTCTCCTTCGCGATCGCGCTGACATTGCGTTTCGAGAAGGAGGTCCGGATGTCGGTCCCCCTGTTCCCCGTGGAACTGATCAAGAGGAACGCGCCCGTGTACTCGGCGATGCTCATCCGACACACAGGCGCCAGCATGATATGGGTCACGTACCCCCTCTTCCTCGTCAGCATAGGCGCGGACGTCGTGTGGGTGGGCATCATCTACTCCGTGAACGCGTTCGGACAGTTCTTCATCATGCACGTCCTCGACCGGTATGACCCTGCGGTGCTCGTGGCGGTGGGGCTCGCCAGCTCGGCCGTCACGTTCTTCACGTTCCTGCTGGCCGACAACTACTGGCAGATCGTGCCTTCCCAGGTGCTGTTGGCGGCATCCTGGGCCTGCCTGTACGTCGGGAGCCTCAGGTATGTCATGGACAAGAACAAGGAGAAGGCGACGGCCTCGGGCATCCTGTCGAGCGTCCTGAGCATATCGGGGGTCGTTGGCCCCGTCATCGGCGGGCTCGCGGCGGTCACGATCGGGTTCAGGGGGACGATAGGGATAGCCTCGCTCATGTCCGCGATAGCGTTCGGGATATTCCTCTACGAACTCAAGGCCTCAGGAGAGTTTTATCGCTTGGGACGCCTTACTCTGCGCCGCACATGAAGCTGGTGTTCCTGGGAGTCGGAGGCACTTACCCCTCCAAGATGAGGAATGTCACCTCCCTCGCGGTCCAGATGGGGCCCGAGGTGCTGTTGTTCGACTGCGGGGAGGGCATCCAGCGGCAGCTGATGTGCTCCTCCGTCTCCTTCATGCGGATACGCCGGATATTCATATCCCACCTGCACGCGGACCACTTCCTGGGGCTCCCCGGGCTCATACAGAGCATGAGCCTGAACGGCCGCCAGGAAGAACTGGAGATATGCGGCCCTCAAGGCATCGCCAAGACCGTGAGGTCGCTCATGAACCTAGGCTACTTCAAGAGCGGGTACAAGGTGCGTGCGAGGACCCTGTCCCCCGGGGACTCCCTCGCGTGTGACGGCTACAGGGTGACCGCGGCGGCCGCCGACCACACGGTGCCAGCCCTGGCGTACGCGGTGGAGGAGGACCTACGCGGAGGGAGATTCGACATCCGCAAGGCCAAGGCCCTCGGGGTCCCCGCCGGGCCCATGTTCAGCGCCCTGCAGAGAGGTGAGCGGGTGCGGGTCAAGGGCAAGGTCGTCCGACCGGAGCAGGTCCTCGGCCCGCCGAGGCCCGGCCGGAAGGTGGCGTTCTCGGGTGACACCCGGAAGTGCAGGGCCGTGATCGAGCTCGCCAAGGGGGCGGACGCCCTGGTGCATGACTGCACCCTCGACTCGCGGTACTCGGAGCTAGCGAGGACCTTCGGACACTCGACCGCGAGGAATGCAGCGGAGGTCGCGAAGGAGGCAGGGGTGCGCTCCCTGTTCCTGGTGCATATCAGCCCGCGGTACGACGACCCGTCCATCCTGGTGAGGGAGGCTCGGAAGGTCTTCAGGAAGAGCGCCGTGCCCGAGGAGCTGTCGGAGCACGAGATACGGCTCGGGAAGTGACGCGACGGTGCTCTACAGCTACCGGCTGTCAATCCGATACGCATTTATAGCAATCCCGGGTTTTCGGGTGGTCCAGGGACAGAGGGATACCTGTTCATGAAGAGCCCTGCGGTCCCTGATAGCGCCGTAAACGACAACGGACTTAGTTAAGGGGGAACTCACGGATGGCCTTACTTGAGGTCCAGGGTCTGAGGACATATTTCAAGACGCAGGAAGGGACGTTGAAGGCAGTCGACGGCATCGACTTCATGCTGGAGAAGGGCCAGGCGATGGGCCTGGCCGGAGAGTCCGGCTGCGGGAAGACGACGGCCGCCCTATCCATCATGAAGCTGCTGCCCGCCAACGGGTACATCGCCGGCGGCAGGATCAACTTCATGGGCCAGGACATGGCCAAGGTGACGGGGGATAAGCTCCGCGCCATCAGATGGAGGGACATATCCATAATTTTCCAGGGCGCCATGAACGCCTTGAACCCCGTGAAGAGGGTCGGGGAACAGATCACGGAGCCTATCATACTCCACGAGAAGGTGGACGAGGCCGTCGCTATGAAGAGGGCCAAGGAGCTCTTCGAGATGGTCGGCATCAACCCGAACAGGATCAGGGAGTACCCGCACGAGTTCAGCGGCGGCATGAGGCAGAGGGTCATGATCGCGATGGCCCTCGCGTGCAAGCCCAGGCTCGTCATCGCTGACGAGCCCACGACCGCGCTCGATGTGATGATCCAGGCGCAGATCATCTCGCTCCTCAAGAACCTCCAGAAGGAGCTGGACCTGGCCATGATTGTCATATCTCACGACCTCTCCGTCCTCGCGGAGACGTGCGAGCAGCTGTCGATCATGTACGCTGGCAAGATAGTCGAGAGGGCCTCGTCCGCCGAGGTCTTCGAGGACCCACAGCAGCCCTACACGAAGGGTCTGATCGCCGCGTTCCCGAACATCCACGGCAAGAAGATCATGCCCGCGTCCATCGCGGGGAACCCGCCCAACCTGATAAGAGCCCCGCTAGGTTGCAGGTTCGCCGAGAGATGCTTCATGGCAAAGGAAGTCTGCCTGAAGGAGGAGCCTAAGCTGGTCGAGGTCAAACCAGGGCACTGGGCGGCGTGCCACTTCGTTCCGCCGTTGAGGGGGTGATTCGAGATGGTCAAGGATATCCTGGTCGTCAAGGATTTGCAGGTTTGGTTCCCGATGAGGACTGGATTCATCCAGAGCCTCGTGTCGAAGGAACAAAGATGGGTCAAGGCGGTCGACGGCGTGTCCTTCAACATCAAGGACCGTGAGATATTCTGCCTCGTGGGGGAGTCTGGCTGTGGCAAGACCACGACCGGCAAGGCGATACTGAGGCTCGTCGAGCCCACCGGTGGCAAGGTCAAGTACTACGGCGAGGGCAAGAACACTCTCATGAAGGAGATGCTCGAGGACGCGGTCTCCAAGGGCAAGGTCACGAAGGAGCAGGCGGCCAAGATGATGGCGGAGGGCGGGCTCGACGTCCGCGCCCTCCAGAAGGGCCGCATGAAGAGGTTGAGGCAGAAGATGCAGATCATCTTCCAGGACCCGTACGAGTCCCTCAACCCGAAGCAGTCCATATACGACATTATCGCCGAGCCGCTCGTCGTCAACGGCATAGGCGCGAACGAGGCCGAGAGGGAGAAGCGCGTCGTGAAGGCATTGGACGACGCCGGCCTGAGGCCCCCGAAGGACTTCATGTGGAGGTACCCGCACGAGGTGTCCGGTGGCCAGAGGCAGAGGGTCGGCATCGCGGGCGCGCTCGTGCTGCAGCCTGAGTTCCTCGTCGCGGACGAACCGGTGTCCATGCTCGATGTGTCCATCAGGTCCGAGATCCTGAAGCTGATGCTGGACCTCAGGGAGCAGAAAGGGCTCGCGTTCCTGTTCATCACGCACGACCTAGGCGTGGCCTATGTGTTCAGCGACAGGATAGGCATCATGTACCTGGGCAAGATCGTCGAGCTCGGGCCGACCGAGGAAGTCGTGAAGCAGCCGAAGCACCCGTACACGAAGGCGCTCATATCCGTCGTGCCGACGCCCGACCCCGAGATGAGGCGCGACAAGATCATCCTGAAGGGCGAGAGGCCCGACCCGGCGAACATACCGCCAGGGTGCAGGTTCCACCCGAGGTGCCCGTTCGTCATGGACATCTGCAGGAAGGAGGCCCCGAAGGCGGTCTTCGTCTCCGAGGGACACTGGGTGTCCTGCCACCTCGAGACTGGCACGCCAGCGGAGCCGCCGCCTGAGGAGAAGAAGGCTTGAGCGTCCGGGTCAGGGCGAGGGAGGCCGGGCTCAGGTTCGGCTCCGGGACCACGGGCCCCAGGAACTCCGTGGCGGACGTGCCGGGGGTCAGGGTAGGCCATTGCACCATCAGCAGGGGCTCGGGAGCCCTCGAGGAGGGCAAAGGGCCTGTGCGCACGGGCGTGACCGCGATCCTGCCGCACGGCGGGAACATGAACACCCTGCCCGTGAAGGCGGCGTACTTCGACCTGAACGGCTGCGGGGGGCTCATGGGCGCCCTGCAGATAGGCGAGTTCGGCCTCATCGACACGCCCGTGATGCTCACGAACACGATGTCGATGGGGGCTGTCGCGGATGCGACCGTCAGGTACATGCTGAGGCACAACCCCCAGGCGGGCATCTCCGAGGACACGGTCATACCGATAGTCTCTGAGTGCGACGACAGTTACCTGAACGACGCCAGGGGGCTGCACGTGTCGGAGCGGCACGTGGTCGAGGCCATCGAGGGTGCGTCCCTGGACGTCAAGGAAGGCGCGGTCGGCGCGGGGACGGGCATGTCCTGCTACGACTTCAAAGGAGGGATAGGCACCTCTTCGAGGCTCGTCGAGGCCCCTGGTGGGACGTACGCCGTGGGAGTCTTGGTGCTGTCCAATCACGGCAGCCGGGAGGAGCTCCTCGTAGAGGGCGTGCCCGTCGGCGCGATGCTGGACACCCCGAACCCCAAGCGGGTCGAGCAGGGATCCATCGTGACCGTGGTGGCGACGGACGCCCCCGTGGACCCGCGTCAGCTCGGCAGATTGGCCAGGAGGTCCTGCCTCGGGCTCGCTCTCACAGGCTCATGCTCGCACAACGGCAGCGGGGACATCGTGGTGGCCTTCTCGACGGCTAACGCGCACGACCGCACGGTCAAGGACAAACTCCGGACGGACACCCTCCTGGCGGACAGCGACATCAACAGCCTGTTCAGGGCGACCGTGGACTGCACGTCCGAGGCGATCATCAACTCGCTCTTCAAGGCGGAGACGACCGAAGGCAGGGACGGGCATGTCGTGCCCGCGCTCCCGATAGACGAGACCCTTGCCATCCTGAGACGGCACGGCCGTCTATGAGCAGCCTTCAGATAGGTTTTTCATAGGATACGCTCATTGACGCAGCGCTCCGAGGATACACCATGTCGGCGAAGAAGACCGAGACACCGAAAGTCCCTCTGGACAAAATCCGGAAGGCGGTAACGAAGGCCGAGGTCGAAGGCCTTGTGAGATCGTTGGTCAAGATACCGAGCCACAGCCAGGTCCCGACCCGAGAGAAGGAGGTCGCCGAGTTCCTCAAGGAGTTCCTCGAGGACGAGGGGATAGACGCCAGGCTGAGGCAGGTCGAGAAGGACCGCCCGAACGTGATCGCCGCCCTCAAAGGCTCCGGCGGAGGCAAGAGCCTCATGCTCAACGGGCACACTGACACGGTCCCGCCGTACGAGATGGACATCCCGCCGTTCACGCCGAAGGTCCAAGGAGGGAAGCTCTTCGGCAGGGGTTCGCTGGACATGAAGAGCGGCCTCGCCTCTATGGCGATGACCCTCGTGGCGCTGGACAGGGCGAAGGTCCGCCTCCGGGGGGACCTGTACCTGGCGGCCGTCGTGGGTGAGGAGGAGCGGAGCGAGGGGACCGAGGACATCGTCCTCAACGGCCCGAAGGCCGACATGGCCATAGTGGGGGAGCCCACAGACCTGGAGATACAGCCGTCCCACAGGGGCCTCGAGTGGCTCGAGGCGCACTTCTACGGGAAGGCCGCCCACGGAGGGCAGGCGGACAAGGGCGTCAACGCGATATCCATGGCCTCGAGGTTCGTCAACCTCCTGGAGTCCGACCTCCTCACGAGGCTCAGGGCGAAGGGCAGCCCGACCATGCTGCCGCCGACCCTCAACGTGGGCGTGATCAGCGGAGGACAGCAGCCCAGCTCCGTCGCCGACCACTGCGTCGTCAAGATAGACCGCAGGTGGACCCCGGAGGAGGACCTCCAGACCGTATTCAAGGAGATCTACGACCTCTTCGACGCGCTCAAGAAGTCCGACCCGACGTTCAAGGCGGAGCTCAAGCGCGACACGACAGGCATGAAGACGATGACGCACGTGCCTAACTTCGTCCCGTCCGACCATAGGCTCGTGAGGTCGCTCAGTGACTCCGCGGCCCGTGTGCTGGGGGGACAGCCGAAGGTCACCAGCTTCTGGGGCTGGACCGACGCGGCGCTCATGACCCACTTCGGGAAGATGCCCACCGTCGTGTTCGGCCCGGGGGGCAAGGGGGCGCACTCGAGGGTCGAGTATGTGCTCACCGGGGACCTCGAGAAGTGTCTGCTGGTGTACGCCGGCACGGCGATGGACATCTGCGGGTGAGCCTCAGGCGACGCTGACCTTGTGCCTCAGGACCTGGCCGGCCCTCTCCTTAGTGTGGTGCCCGTCTTGGATGGTCACCTGTCCGTTCACGAGGACATGCACGATCCCGTCCGCGTAACTGTGTGAGTCCTCGTTTGTCGCGAGGTCCCGGA
>JAUPMC010000044.1 GCA_030836605.1 Thermoplasmatota archaeon
CTCGAGGCATCCGAGCACGAAGACAGAGTCCGCCCCGTCCTCGAGCGCCTGCAGTATGTGCAGCCCGTCCACCCTTCCCGTGCACGGGACCTTGATGATACGGACGCTCGCGTCGTAGAGCCTGCCGGACCTCGCGGCGAGTATGACGGAGTCCATCCCGTGCTTCTCGCAGCAGAACCCGACGACCTTCGGCCTCCTCTCGGACATCAGAAGTCACCTCCGAGCATCGCGCGCGTCTCCTGCGCGATCTGGTCGTCCGTGAACCCTTTGAGCTCTATCGCCTTGCTCGGGCAGACGCCCGCGCACATCCCGCAGCCCTGGCATGCCTGGACGCGTATCTCGGCCTTCCCGGCCGTGCCTATGAACGGCGCGTCGTACGGGCATGTCCTGACGCAGGTGAGGCACGCCGAGCACTTCTCCTGGTCGACCTCCGCGACGACGCCCCCGTACTCGATCGTCCCCTTCATGGCGAACCTGCCGGCGAGGAGGCCCGCGGCCTCCCCCTCCGCCTGGGCAGCGTCCTTCCCCTTCGGGAACATGGCGGACCCGCACACGAACACCCCGGGCCTGGGCGTGCTCACGGGCCACCTCTGGATGCTGCCCCTCCTCACGCCCCCCTCGGGGGACATCGGTATCCTCAGGGCGTCGGCGATCGCCATGTTGTCCTTGTTCGCCGGGATCGCGGCGAACGCGAGCGTGCCGAACGGGATGGCGAGTACATCGCCCAAGGCGAGGTCCTTGACGACGAGTTTGGCCGGCTCCTTCGGGTCGATCTTCGGCCCGGCCGACCTGTCGTACCTGACGAAGTTGACACCCAGCTCCGCCGCTTCCTTGTAGGCTATCTCGGACAGGCCGAACGCGCGCATCTCCTGGAAGATGACGGATACCTGCTCCTGGGGATTATTCCTCTTGATGTCGGCCGCGAGCGCGAGAGTCTCGTCCCATGCGAAGTCCTGGACCGCCAAGCTCTTGCCCGACGGATCGGGCGTGTCGACGATGACGACCGGGCCCTTGAGCGCGGCCCCTCCCCGGAACTGCTCGTCGAGAGCGTGGAGGGTGAGCGCGGACTTGCACGCCTTCGCGAGCGGTCCCTTGAGCTCCGCCCAGCCGCCGCCTGTGGCGACCACGACCGCTGCGCATTCCAGCTCCTCGACCTTCTCCCCTGCCCTGATGGTCAGCACGAAGTTGCCGCCGTACCCCTTCGCCCCGAGGAGCGTGGAGTTGGGCATGAGCACCCCGGGCGCCTTGAAGCTCTTCCCGGACTTCTCGATTATGATCGTGTGCGCCCCCTGGGATGCCGCGACCTCGGCCGCCCTGCGCCCGGAAGCGCCTCCGCCCAGGACGACGACGTTCGTGGTCCTCATGTTCTCCAGGGCCTTCTCGAGCGGCTCGAGCATGAACAGGCGCGCGAGCCCGGCGAGCGCCTTGGCCTCGGCCTTCGCCTGGGCTCTCTTCTTGTCATCCAGGTGCGGGAGGACGACCTCGTCCCTGAGGTCCACGTACTCCACGAGGAACTCGTTGATGCCTGCCCTCTTGTACGACGCCAGCAGGCCCGGGTTGACATCCTTCTTCTGGCATGCCATGACCAGGACCCTGTCCACCTCCCTCTCCTGGGCCTCCGCGACCGTCTGCCTGATGTTCTTGGAGTCGCAGACGCGGTCGACCAGCACGGATGAGACGACCAGCTCCCTCTCGGAGACTGCGTTCAACAGCCGCTCCATGTCCAGGAGCTGGGGCAGCTCCGTGCAGCACTTGCACGCGACGACCTGTATCCTGGCCTTCATCGGGCCACCTCCTTCGTGAGCTTGACCCTGGTCGCCGCGGAGGCGGCCCTCACGGCGGCCTCCTCGATGTCCATGGGCTCGGAGACCGCCCCGACGACGTGTATCCCCTGGGCCTCGAGGTCCGCGCTCGCCTTCGCGAACCCCCTCTCGTCGACCTTGATGCCGAGCGAGCCCGCGAGGTCAGTGGACACGCCCTGCGGCCTCATGCCGACGGAGAGGAGCACCAGGTCGTACTCGTTCTCCTGGGCCTCGGTGTCGGTCTCCGTGGCCACCTTCACCACGAGCTTCCCGTCCTTACCCGGCTGTATGACGCTGGGCATGCTCCTGATGAGTCGGACGGTCTTCTTGTCCTTCGCCCACCTCTTGAACTCGTCCTGGGGCTCGTGCAGGGTCCTCAGGTCCATGAAGTAGAAGTCTAGGTTGACCTCGGGGTCGACGTCCATGATGAGCTGCGAGATCTTAGTCGCGTACTTGCAGCAGAACTTGGAGCAGTAGTCCACGCCGTTCTTGACCGACCTGGAGCCCACGCACTGTATGACCGCGACCTTCTTGGGCGCCGCCCCGTCGGATGGCCTGACCAGCCGGCCCTTCTCGTTGAGGATCCTCTCGGCGTCCACGCTGGACACGACGTCCTCGAGGACGCCGCACCCGAGCCTGCTGACCTCGCACGCGCCGATGGGCTCGATGCCGGTGGCGTACACTATGGACGCGGCCTTCCTGGTGACGTTCGTCGCCCTGTCCTCGAAGTCTATCGCCTTCGTGGGGCAGACGTCCGCGCACTTGGCGCACTCGCCCTTCTTGAAATGCAGGCATTTCCTCTTGTCGATCCAGTGTATCCGGGGCTGCCCGGTCCCCTTGGGCGGCGATATCGCCTTGCCCTCGACGGGGCACGCCTCGACGCACTTGCCGCAGCCGATGCAGTCGTCCGTGACGTATCTCGGGGACACCTTGACCTTCGCCTCGTAGCCCGCGTCGCCTTTCCTGACCGAGATTACCTCGGACATGAGGAGCACCTCGACCGAGGGCTCCTTGAGTATCTCGCTGGCCCGGTCGACCGCGAAGCACGCGCCACAGCTCCTGCACTCTACCAGGCCCTTGCACGTGAGCTCCCTGGCCATGCCGCCGAGGGATTCCGACCTCTCGACGAGAACGACGTTCGCACCCCTGTCAGCGAGGGACTTGGCCGCGGTAAGCCCCGCCGGCCCCCCTCCTATTATGAGGACCTCGTTTGTCACATTTCCCCCTCCTTGTCGGGCACGGCCCGAGGGACTGATGCCCAGCGGTTCAATAAAGACTTCCGCTGGGAGATGAGAGCAAGAGGTTTTGAGCGGGGACGACCGCGTCGTCCCAGGACCGTCCAGGGCTCAGTTCAGCCCGGTGATGTAGCCCTTGTCGTCTATGTTGATCCTCTCGGCCGCGGGCACGGTCGGCAGCCCCGGATACACTGGATCGACAAGAGGAAATGCCTGCATTTCAAGAAGGGCGAGTGCGCCAAGTGCGCGGACGTCTGCCCCACGAAGGCGATAGAC
>JAUPMC010000045.1 GCA_030836605.1 Thermoplasmatota archaeon
CGCCCTTTCGGAGGGAAACGCACCCGGGTAGGGTGAAACGCAGGACCGCAAAAGATGTTTCGTACAATCCCCTGCGCCCGCGGACCGGATGCCGTGACGACATCCGGTCGTTACGACCGTAAGGCGCGTCGGCCATGTCCTCGTCGCGCCCGGCTCAGGGCGCCTTCCTCCTGTATCTGTGGGCGATGTAGCAGCTCCCCTCGCGGGAGACCATGCACGGCCCCATCGGGGTCGCGGGCGTGCAGGCGGTCCCGAACAGGGTGCACTCCTCGCTCGTCAGGATGCCCCTGAGCATCTCGCCGCACCTGCACCCCTCGACCTCGCCGTACTCCTTCTCCTCCACGGGCCTCAGCAGGTCCTGGAATCTCTTCCTCGCGTCGTGCGCCTCAAGCCTGCGTCTGAGCGCGAGCCCGCTCCCGGGGATGACCGGGAACCCTCTCCAGAGGACATCGGACGGTTCGAAGACGTCGTCGATCGCCTTGACGGCGCTCGGGTTGCCGTCCGCGTGCACGACCCTGGAGTACTCGTTCTCCACCTCCGCCCTGCCCTCTCTGACCTGGCGGGCGAGCATGTACACGCCCATCATCAGGTCGAGCGGCTCGAACCCCGCGACCACCTGCGGTATGTGGTATTGTCTGGAGAGGAACTCGTACGGCTTCGTCCCAATGATCGCGCTGACATGGCCGGGCTGGATCATGCCTTGCAGACGCACCTCGCCCATGCCCGCGATGGCCGCGAGGGCCGGCGGTACGGTCCTGTGACAGCTTATGACGGAGAAGTTATCGGGCGGGTCGGACAGTAGCGCGGAGGCGGTCGTCGGAGCGGTCGTCTCGAAGCCTATCCCCATGAAGACGACCTCCTTGCGCGTCTTCCTAGCGATCGCGACCGCGTCGTCCACGCCGAACACGATGCGCACGTCCGCCCCCTCGGCCTTCGCGTCGTTCAGAGAGCCTTCCTCCCCCGGGACCCTCATGACGTCCCCGAAAGCGGTGATGGTCACGCCGGCCCTGGCGAGGGCCAACACCTCCTCGATCTCCTTCGGCGGCGTGACGCACACGGGGCACCCCGGCCCCTGCCTTATGTCCACCCCGACTCGCTGGAACTCGGTGTCCAGGCCAGACTTCATCAGCGTGTCCTGGTGGGTCCCGCACACGTGCATGAGCGTGAGATGGAGGTCCATCGCCTCGAGCTTGTCCATGACCTTCTTCGCGGTCTCCCTGTCCCTGAGCTTATACATCCGGGACCACCACCCTGAGGTTCTTGACGGTGCACTCCCTGCCGCCGACAATCCTGGCCAGGTTCCCGCACTTAGGGCATTCCAGGATCGGCACGGAGCGGTGAGGCGTGTCCTCGGACGGGGACATGTCCCCTTTGAACCCACAGTCGCACTCGATGGCCCCCTTGACGGGGACAATCGTCAGTTTCGAGCCCTTCAGGATGTTGTCCTTCGTGAGGACCTCGTACGCGAACCTGAGCTGCTCCTCCCCTAGCATCGTGAACTCGCCCAGCTCGAGGATGACCTCCTCGACCTTGGTCGCGTTCCACTTCTTCGACTCCTCGATGATGCCCTCGATCATCTGGCTCATGACAGAGAACTCATGCATGTCCTAGTCCCCCGCGTCGCCCAGCTCGAGCATCTCCCTGAACAGCTCGAGGGTCTTCTCGGCCTCCTCGCGGTCCAGTATCTGTATGGCATACCCCGCGTGGACGATGACGAAGTCCCCGACCTTGGCGTCGACGAGCGATATGTTGGCGGTCCTCGTGACGCCGCCGAAGTCGACGTTCGCCATGACGCCGTCGATGGACTTGACCTCCGCTGGAACGGCTAGGCACATCGGTCGGTCAGTATGCGGGTTCCGTTGATAAACGTTTAGCCGAGGTGCGCGCCAGCAATCGCGTTCTGGCCAGTGGAGACGCCGCCGTCGCCGTTCGGGATCCGCTCATGGCCCACGAATTCCAGCCCTCTCTTCTCGACGGCCTCCTTGACCCAGGCCGTGATGGGCCCGCTGAACGACACGCCCCCAGTCAGGCCGACCTGCCTCAACCCCTCCGACGACGCGCGGTCGCAAGCCCTATCCGCAAGCCCCGTCACGAGCGTCCGCACGAACGAGGCCGCGGCGTCCGCGCGCTCCCTCTCGGACTCGGCCCTCAGCTCCATGAGCTGAGAGAGCATCGGGACTGTCTGCGCGACCTCGAGCTTCCCGTCCCTCTCGAAGGAGAGGTCGAAACCGGTCCCGGGCCTGCCCATCTCCAGCCATCTCTCGAGCTTTATCGCGGGCTCGCCCTCGTAGGTCCTCTTGCAGCATATCCCGAGGACGCACGACACGGCGTCCAGCACCCTGCCCATGCTGGACGCGCGCACGCTCTTGGGCAGCATCTTCGCGTACAGGTCAGAGGCCTCCCCGTCGACCATGCTCGGCTCGCGCCCGGACATCAGCTCGACCGCCGTGACGACCCGCTTCGGGTCGCTCACCGCCCTGTCGCCGCCGAGGAGCGGGATGCCCTGCAGGGTCCCGAACCTCTCGTACCCCGAGAAGTCCGCCACCATGCTCTCCCCGCCCCACGATGTGCCGTCGTCGCCGTAGCCCGTGCCGTCCCAAGTCAGGCACGTGAGCGGGCCATCGACCCCGCGGTCTATCTTGAGCGCCGCCGCGTGCGCGTGGTAGTGCTGCGTCTCGATCAAAGGGCACCCGAACTCCTTCTCGAGCCTGCGCGCGACTATCCTGGTGGAGTACCTCGGGTGCTTGTCGAGGCCTATGGCCTCGATTTCCTTGACCCCCAGGAGCCTCGCGAGGTGGTGTATCGCGTCGTCGAGGTACTGCAGGGTCGGGTGCTGCTGCGACTCCCCGATGTACTGCGTGAGGAAGATCTCGCCGTTCCTCGTGATCGAGCCCGTGACGTCCCACTGGGCCCCGACCCCGATGACCGAGCGCTTGTGGTTCGCCCTCACGGGCACGGGGACGAACCCCCTGGACTTCCTGGTGAAATTGGTCATGCTAGAGTTGACCTTGACGACGCTGTCGTCGCACCTGTGTATGATGCGCCTGTTGTGGAGCAGGTACAGGTCGAGGCCAAGCCCGAAGGCCGCCTCGTTGTCGGTCACCATCGGCTCCCCTGGGGGGTTGGCGGAGGTCATGATGACCCCGTCGGCCTTCAGGTGCTTGAACAGGAGGAGGTGCGCGGCGGAGTACGGCAGCATGACGCCGACGTTGCCCAGGCCCGGTGAGACCGTCTCCAGATCCTCGGATGCCTCACGCCTCTTCCGCAGGAGCACGATGGGCCTCTGGGGCGAGGTCAGGAACTGACGCTCCTGGTCCCCGATGACGGCGTACCTCTCGGCCGTCCCGAGGTCCCGCATCATGACCGCGTACGGCTTGTCGCCCCTCCTGTAGACCTTCCTTAGCCTCGGGGCGTTCGCGAACGTGCAGACGATGTGCATGCCCCCCCATCCCTTGAGGAGGCCGACCGCCCCTCCCTCCATCCCCTTCGCGAACTCCGGGAACGGGTCGCCCGGGAGGGCGCTCCCATCCTTATTGTATAACGTATAACGCGGACCGCACTCAGGGCACGACAGGGTCTGCGCGTGGAACCTCCGGTCCTCCGGCGATGCGTACTCGTCATGGCACGACGGGCACACGGGGAAGTCCGACATGCTGGTCCTCGCCCTGTCGAAGGGCACATCGGCTATCACTGTGAACCTGGCCCCGCACTCCGTGCAGTTGGTGAAAGGGAACAAGTGCCTCTTGTCCCCCGCGGACGCGAAGTCGTCGGCGCACTGATGACAGATCGCGGTGTCCGTCGGTATCAGTGAGACGCGCTTCCCGTCCGTGCTCTGCGCTATCATGAAGTCCCCGAGCTCCTCGCGCGTCTCCTCGATGTCCGCCCGGTCTATCCTGGCGAGTGAGGGGAGCGCCTTCCTCAGGCGCTCGAGGAACTCCTCGGCGCCCCTGTCCAGGTGAATCTCGACGTTGGAGCCGTTGTTGAGGACGTACCCCTTCAGGCCCATGGCCTTCGCGACCCTGAACACTGTGGGCCTGAACCCGACCCCCTGGACTATGCCGTACACGGTGATCTTCATCGGTTACCTCTACAGCCCGAGCGCCGACACGAGCTCGTCCATCCCCTCGCCGCGCCTCGCGTCCATCATGATGATCTTGGCGCCGGGGTTGATCCTCTTCGCGTCCCGCTCGAGTATCCTGGGGTCGACCTCCATCGCCTGCGCGAGGTCCACCTTGTTTATCACGATGACGTCGGAGAACGCGAATATCGCGGGGTGTTTCCTGACCATGTCGTCCCCCTCGGTGACGCTTATCACCACGACGCGCGCGTGCGAGCCGACCGGGAAGTCCACGGGGCATACGAGGTTCCCGACGTTCTCGATGAACAGGTAGTCCAGGTCCTCGAGTGGCAGGTCGTCGAGCGCGTGGTCCACGAGGTGCGCGTCGAGGTGGCACTCCTTCCCCGTGTTGATGTTCGCCGCGGGTATCCCGTGGGAGACGAACCTCTGATAATCGTCGTCGCCCGAGACGTCCCCGGCGATCGCCGCCGCGCGCTTCCCCTTCGACTTGAGCCGGTCCACCAGCTTCTCTATGATGAGCGTCTTTCCGGAGCCTATCGCCCCGAGGAAGTCGAAGCCCTTGATGCCGTGCTCGTCTAGCAGGGCGCGGTTGTGGTCGGCGAGATGCCGGTTCTCCGCGAGGATGTCCTTCTCCATCTCGACCGTGACGACCTTGTGCATGCTCGTGAATCCGGCCTGGCCCATTAATATTTTGGCCCGCCGCGGGGTCGGGATGTGAAAATGGCTGGGGAGGGGCTACTTGCCCCTCTCCTTCCTCTCCTCTACGGGTTTCTCCTCGTCCGCCTTGTTCTTCGAGATCTCGGACCTGAGCTCCTGGTTCTCGTTGAGCACACCAGTCAGGACGCCCATGATGTCCTTGAACCCGAGGTCGTTCGGCCTGGCGAGCCTGTTGAGCACCGCCACCGCGGAGCTGTCGCTCGCGACACTCATGCTCTCGATCATCTGCCCGAGGTCGAATCCGGCCTTCGCGGAGTTGCCTCCGGCGAAGACCTTGAGGTCGGCGTTGGCCAGCGCCTTCGCGGTCTCGATACCGATCTCCCGCTGCATCTCGACGAGCTTCTCCGCCACGAGCGCCCTGATGGCCTCGGGGCCGAACCTGTTCAGCGCGTCCTGCAGCTTCATCTTGGCCTCGGCGTCCGCGAGCCCGCGCTCTCTGACCGGGGACGCCTCACCCTTGGCCTTCTCGGTGAGGTAGATCCTGTCGCCCTCACCGTCCAGCCTCTTCTGCTCCTTGTTGATCTCCTCGACCTCTTTCTCCTGGTTCGCGACCACGAGCGCCTTCTGCTTCATGATCTCGGCCATCTTGACCTCTTCGACCCGGACGACCTCGTACTGCTCGGCGACGGCGACCTTCTGGGACTCGGCCACGACCTTGTCCTTCTCCTGCTCCCTCTTGGCCACCTCCTCGTCCCTGCGGATCTCCCTCTTCCGGGCCTCCTCGTCGGTCTCGGCCTCCTTCAGCCTGGCAATCTTCCTCTGCTCGGCGTTCTTCTGCCTGGCCTCGCTGTTGATCTGCTCCTCGATGATCGACGAGATGTCCTTGATGACATGGGGCGGCTCCTCCTCCCCGTACTCGGCCTTCGAGGGGTCCTTGAAGTCGACGAGCTCGATGTCCTTCAGGTCGATGCCCCAGTGCTGTATCGCGTTCCTGAGGGAGGGCGTCACCGTCTCGATTATGTCCTCCCTGTTGTTGATGATCTCCCTGATGGTCTTCTTCGTGCACGCGTCCCTGGTCGTGGCAGTGACGATCTGGGCGACCTGCCTCTCGAGCTCCCCCACATTGCCGCCGAACCTCTGGGCGGCCTTCACGGGTGCTGTCACGGCCACATACGCTATGATGTTGCAGAGGAACCTTGCCCTGTCGATGTCGAACGACATGAAGTTCGCGACATCGACGGTGATCATCCTGAGCGGGACCCTGTGCACTGTCATGCCGAGCCCGAACAGGAAGAACCAAGCGGGTATCTTGAAGTACGCCGCCTTCCCCTCGGAGTTGTAGTCCTTGTGCGGAGAGAGCACGTGCATCCTGCCCTTCTGGATCACGACATCCACGTAGTCCGCCGGGACTATCGTGTACATCGACGCGAGTATCGCGAAGAATATCAGGACGAGGACGATGATGATCAACGTCAGCAACCAGGTCTCCATCACGCGTCACCCCCCTTCTCGGCCTTCATCGCGGTCAGGACGAGCGTGCCGTCGTATACCCGTCCTGAGATCATCCTGTGCGGCAGCAGAGTGATGATCCCGTCCTTCTCGACGTAGATGTCCTTCCCGTCGCTTAGGTCTCTGTACGCGCTCTCTAGGTCCAATATCGTGTGGAAGATGATCTTGTCGCCGTGGCTCTTGTCCCCTAGGATGAGCTCCTCGACCGCGTAGATCCTCTTCCCTTCCGGACTCTGTCTCATGCCTTCACTTCCTCCAGTTTCGCTTGTCGCGCGATAAGGCTGGTTCCCCCGCGCTCGCTGGCCCTGAGAATGCCATCGGGGTTTATTAAGTCAGGTGGTGGGAATCCGCATCCGACCAGGCTCGCGCGCGTGGGTTGCGGTCGGGGACTTGCAGTTCATATCCTCGAGCCGACCAGGAAGAACGTCGGGAGGATGCCGACCAGGGCCGTGAGGAATATGAGGACGAACGCGAGGACGAAGTGCATCGTGATGAATGAGAGCAGGATCGAGACGGCGAGGACGACCAGGAGCAG
>JAUPMC010000046.1 GCA_030836605.1 Thermoplasmatota archaeon
AGGAGGTCGAGCGCGTTGCTCTTCCCCTTCTTCTCCCAGAGCCGCCATAGATAGACGGCGTCCGCCCCGGTCATCATCTCCACCCTCCGGTCCCTGAGGACCCCCAGGCTGCGTTCTATCGACTTGAGGCCCCCGTGGTGGCCGAGCCTGGCCAGCAGGTGTCGGAGGTCCACGTGCGGGACATCGGGGATCCAGCCGGGGAACTGCGCCCTCAGGACCGGCATGTCGAACCCCTTCCCGTTGAAGGTGACCACGAGGTCCGCGGCTGAGAGTATCGCCCCGAGGGTCCGCCCGTCGAGGTTCCTACCCTTGACCAGGGTGTGCGTCTTGTTGCCCGCGTGAACGCCGACGACGGTCACAGGCGCCCGCAGGGATATCCCGGTGGTCTCGATGTCGAGGTATATCGTCCCAGGCTTGAAATCCTTCAGCAGCCTCCACATGTGCCTCTCGTGCAGCTTCGCCCGGAAGTAGCGGGAGTCGGACTCCCTCAGCCGTTCGCAGCCCTCCAGGAGGACGGCGTCCATCCTCGCCTTCCGCTCGTCGGATATCCTCGGCAAGCGGCGTTCCGAGAGGAACTCGGGCCATGTGATGACCCCCCTCTTCCACAGGGCGGTCTCGATGCCGCTCCCGACGCCGGGGAGGTGGACGAACGTGTGTTCTAGCATCCAGGCTGCAATCGTCACGAGGGGTCTTCAAGGCGCTGGTGGGGTCCGGGAAAGTGCCTGAAAGGTTGTTATCCCGCACCATCCTATCCCCCTCCGTGGTGAAGGGATACAAGTTGTCGGACCGGCTCAGGGTCCTTCCAGGGGGCGCCGCGCTCATAATGCCCGAGGAGGTGCTGGTCATAGCAGACCTGCACCTGGGCTGTGAGGCGGCCCTCGAACAGGAGGGCCTGAGCCTCCCGCGCGTCCAGACACGCAAGATAGGGCGCTATGTGCGCGAGTTGATAGACAGCGTGTCCCCTTCCAGACTGATTGTCGCAGGCGACCTGAAGCACAACTTCTCCAGGAACCTCGCTCAGGAATGGGAGGATGTGTCCAGGTTCGTGCGCGACCTGTCCGAGGCGGCCCCGATGGTGGTCGTCAAGGGCAACCATGACAACTTCCTCGGCTCTATCCTGCGGGAGCTCGGAACCCCTCTGGTCAGGGAGACGGAGGTCGGCGGAGTCAGAGTGGCTCACGGGCACTCCGGCGCACCCTCCGATATCCCGACCATCATCGGTCACATACACCCTTCGATCGGCCTAAGGGACGGCGTCGATGCGCGCACGAAGGACCGGTGTTTCCTGTACAACGAGCGCGCCCAGATGCTCATCCTGCCCGCGCTGAGCCTCGTCGCGAGCGGGCTGGACGTCGTGGAGCAGACAGACTCGGACAGGTCTTCCCCGTTCCTTCCGGCGAACGGTCTGGTTGATTTCGTCCCAATATCGTTCGCCGAGGGCAGGCCGTTGAGGTTCCCTCCCGTCGGGGCCCTCAGGGCGATACGCACGTCGGACTCGACTCCGAGAGTGCATGTCAGCATCCGAACAGATAAGCAGAAAGCATTATCACCGTTTACCTGTTTTCAGGGATAGGAGAGTCTTGGAATGGCAGATGAAAAGAAGTTATCGGCGGGCGAGGTGAGGAAGACGATCGCGGTATCCCTGGCGGCGGCCTTCGGGTTCGTGATCGCCTTGCTGTGGAACCAAGTCGTGACAGGCGGCCTCAAGGTTGCGGGGATAGACGTGGCCCTGGCAGACTTCGACCTTGGCGCTTGGCTCGTGTTCCTCGTCACCGCTGTGGTGTTGACCGTAGTGATGGTCGTCCTGATCATCATCATCGGCCGCTGGGGAAGCAAGTAGGCTCGGCCAGCTCGAATCGCTTCAAACCCCTTTCGATTTGCCACACCTGGGCTGGTACGGGGAGCGTGCTCCACTGGGGGCCGCCCGGAAAAGACTTATGTATGCGCATTATCATCCGAACGTGCCAGGTGCTTGTCTTGACCAGGGATATGTACGTCAGCGACGCGGACGTCGAGATGTCGAAGGACGTCGAGAGCCTCAGGATAGACAGGCATATCGTTTCAGACCTCTCCTCCATCGTCCCCGGCAGAAGGCGGAAGATGCTTGATCGAATCGAGGAGCACGGCAGGAAGAACCCTCTCGCGATCGTCCCCGTCTTGCTCAAGTATCACGACGTGGACAACCCCAAGGTGCGTGAGCTCGTCCGCGCGAGCATGGGCCGATTGACCCAATCCGAGGTCGGGGAGCTAGCGCTCGTCGAGTGTGTCTTCAGCCGTAACAAGGTCATATCCGACGCCGCGGCCAGTGTGCTCGAGGCCAGGAACTTCAACAGCATGAACCTGCTGACGACCTACAGGGCTGTGAAGGAGCTCGTCGTGCAGTCGAGGAAGGCAGCGGTCTTCTGTCAGGACGTCGAGGAACTCGTGGTCGACTCGATAGGCGCCTACAAGGAAGGCCGGTTCGACCAGGCCATGACCAACATGTTGATGGCCAAGGACCTGCTCGAGGACCGACTCGAGTGGCACAGCCATCTGCGCGGGTACATAAAGGACGTCCTCAAGCTCACACCGGCGCTCAGCAGGAGCGGCGTTCAGGTGGACTCGATACAGGATTCCATCCGGAACCTGGCCACGGCGGTCCAGGCGAGGGAGTACTCCGACGCCCGGGGGCTCCTAGACCTGAGGCGCCAGGAGACGAGGCTCTGGAAGCAGCTCTGGAGCCTGGAGGAGTACGTCACGAAGCGCATCAAGGTCAAGCCGATAACGGAGCTCATCGTCCTGAAGGAGCCCGACAAGATGCTCATAGAGTCGTTCGTCGCGACAGCGTCCAAGGTCGAGGAGTTGATCCAGGACAGCAAGCCCGTGGACGCTCTCAGGCTCGTCGAGGATTTCATAGCCAACGATGTGTCGGCTGGATACCTCTCTTCGGAGGGCAGGCGCCTGGACTCGAAGGACGAGGCCTCTTGGTATGTGATGTGGTCGACCGGGCTCGGGCTGCTGAAGTTGGTCGCGCCCGTGGTCCCGAACGTGGCCGAGGAGTTCTATCAACAGTACTTCCGTGACAGGGAAGGCTCCCCGAGCATCCACTCGGTCGACTGGCCAGAGCCGTTCGCCAAGCTGGACAGGATCAAGGCCCAGCAGGCCCAGGACGTGAAGCCGGCTGCTAAGAAGAAGCCCGCCGCCAAGGCCGGGAGATAGCTGGGTCAGAGCTGTGACGGCGCGAAGAACTTGCCCTTCTTGCCCTTGTCCCAGGACATGAGCGTGCGCATGGCCTCGACCGCGACATCGATGCAGTCGAGCATGTTGCCCTCGAAGTCCACGATCTTCTCGGTCGGGTGCCACGGGACGACGTCAGAGACCGTGCATATGGCCCCCGCCCTGAGGCCCATGAGGGTTGTGAGGGTGAAGACCGTGCCGTTCTCCATCTCTATGTTCTTGACTCCCATGGCCTTGACGTCCGCGAGCCGGTCCACCATGAACGCCGGCATGTAGTTGGACTGGGACATGGGCGCGACCTTGCCGTCCTTCAGGACCTTGTTCTCGCTGTAGAACCCGTCTACTGAGAAGCAGACGCCCACGTCGAATTTGAGTCCCGATCTGACGGCGCTGTCGACAAGGGCCAGGACGACCTCGTGATTCGCCAGTGCGGGGAACTCGGGCCACGTGTAGCTCTTCGTGGTGCCGTCGGCGCGTACGGCCCCCGACGCGATGACGAAGTCGCCCTTCTCGAGCCCGTGGGCGATCCCTCCGCTAGTGCCTATCCGGATGAAAGTGTGCGCGCCGAGGTTGGACAGTTCCTCGATGATGATGGCCGCGGATGGGCCTCCTATCCCCGTGGAGGCCACGGTCACCTTCGCCCCGTCCAGGGCCCCTTCGTAGACCGTGTACTCTCTGACTTGTGCGATCTTCTTCGGGCCGCTCAGCTTTGACGCGATCTTAGGGACTCTCTCGGGCTCTCCGCAGAGGAATACGTATCCCGCAACATCGCCGTCACCGAGTCCAGTGATCATCTGCTTCGACATTATGACCGCCAATCCGTCGCGGTTGGTAACTGATTAATCAGTACATAAGCCGAGCGCTGCCCTCAGAACACGGAGAGCATGACGACCGACAGCACCATGCCGAAGTAGGTGCTCATGAGGACGACCCCACCGAGCTGGCTTATTCTCATGCCCTTTGTCATGAAGACCAGAACGAGCGCCGTGGAGAGGTTCAGCACGATTACCAGGGGGAGGATCTTGGACACATCGAACTCCATCGGGCGGATGATGCCCATCAGGCCGAGAGTGAGGAGCACGGTCACGATGTTGGCACCAATGCCTTCGCCGATCGCGAGGTCGCCGAACCCCCTCTTCGCGGCGTGGTAGGATGCCGCTATGTCTGGCAGCGTTGTGCCCAAAGCCGCTATCGTTATGCCGACGAGCCATGGGTCAAGGCCGAAGTTGTCCGTCATCCCCATGATGCTCCTGACGACGAACTCGGCGCCCATGACGGTCCACAGTATGCCGAAGATGAGCCACTGTATCCCTGCGCGGACCTCGATCTTCCGACCGAAGATGTTGCCCATGAGTTGTAGCTGGATCTTCGCGTCCTCTATCGTGTCCTCGATCTCCTTAGGGCTTGAGGTGCGCTTGATCAGGAGGAGGTTCATTGTGTACGGGATGAACAGAATCATCAGCGCGACCCCCTCCAGCAGATCCAGTCCCCCGTCGAGCAGGAGCACTGACGCGACGACCGTCACAGTCATGAGGAAGACGGCGTCCCGCATGATCATCTCACGTGTCACCTTCAACGGTACGATGACGGCCGTCAGGCCTATGACGAACGCGATAGTGACGACGTTCGAGGCGAGTCCGTTGCCCAGGGCTATCTGCTCAGCGCCTTCGCTGAGGGCAATTATCGACACGATAACTTCGGGCATCGCGGCCAATGTAGACACAACGAGCATGCCGATGACGAACCGGCTGATCCCGAAGTTCTTCGAGATGATCACTGCATTGTCAGTGATGAACTTGGCTCCTTGATTGAGGACGATGAAGCCGATTATGGCGAGTGCCACGTACGCAATCGAATATGCGTCTACCATGTCCCATCCTATGGCTTGTTGTCGAGACTGATGCAGTATACAGATATATGGCTTTCCGCAGCGACGCCTCCAGCGCTTCGAGCTGCTGCGGTCCAGGTCTCATCAGTTGTGATGCCCACACGGTGCGACATCGTCGATTCGGAGGCAGATCGTTGGAACATGTTTTATCGATGTATGCGGTTGTCGAAGCAAGATGGTCGCACTCTCCGAATCCATGGTCTTGCTTGGGGTATTGGGGGCTCTCCTGCTCTTCATCTACCTCTACGTGGCCTCTATCCGGAAGGTGCTTGTCACCGTCGGATTCGCGGAGTCCGAGACTTCCGCGATACTCCTCGCGACGTTCTTGCTCGGGTGGGTGACGATACCCGTGTTCCCATTCAATGGATGGTGGGTCGGGCTGAGCGTAGGGGGCGCGATCATACCCCTCATCCTGTGCGTCATGTTCCTGAAGGACGGGCGAGCTGGAGTAGCCGAGGCCCTCATAGGCGTCACCATCGTAGCGTATATCACCTACGTCGTCACGAGAGCCGAGGAAGGTGTCGGGATAGTTGCGGAAGTCCCAATGGCGTTCGCCCCCGCCCTGGCTGCAGGATTGTATTCCGTGTCGGTCTTCTGGGTCGACATCCGCAAGGCGGCTCCCCTGGCCTACGTGTCTGGGGTGTTGGGCACGCTTGCGGGCGCCGATGTGTTCAGGCTCGGGGAGATGCTCGCGTTCGAGGCGCCAGAAGACAGCTCCGCGGTACTTAGCATCGGCGGCGCCAACATATTCGACATGGTCTATCTGACGGGTGTCATCGCAGTAGGAGTGGCGATGATTGTCTTGTGGGTGAAGGCGAAGCGCGACAAGATCGGCTTCGGCCTAGTCCAATCGGAGTTCGAGAGCGGGGCGCAGGGCCTTCCATACGCGAAGGACATCGAGCCCACCCGCAACTTGTCCGTCAGGAAGGGCAGGCTTGAGTGAACCACTCAGGCTTACCGTCCCTTGTCCTCCCCTAGCATCATGAGGGAGGTGACGGACGCAATCCCCAAGACGCCCATGATGATGAACGAATATGAGGGGTCGTTGAACATGTCGGAGATCATCCCACACGCGGCGACTACAATCGCTCCACCCCCGAGTTGAAGTCCGAAGAGTATGCCGAACGCGGTGCCCCTCTCGGAGACGTCCGTCGCGTTGGATGCGACTCCGAACAACGCGGGATACGTCAGGAAGAACACCGCCCCGAAGACGAGCAGCGTCGGGAGAATCAGGTACCAAGACGACATGAACGAAAGCAGGAAGACCGCCGCGGAGCCAGTCACATAACCATACTTCAGGATCCTGGCGCGACCATACCTCTCACTTATCCTGCCGAAGAGGTAGGATGTGAGTGTTCCCACACAGATCCATGTCGCGAACATCAGGTCCGCGTCCCCGGTGCTCCATCCGTGGGCTTGGGTGAGGTTGATGGGCCCGAAGTATGTCGTCACTTGGTAGAACGCCCCGCCTGTGGCGATGGGCAACGCTATCCCCGCGATCTTCTTGAAAGTCGATCTCGCGGGCGCGGCGCGTGCCTTGTGTTCTCGTTCGGGCGCGGGTTCGTAGCCTCTCGTCAAGGCGAGCCCCATCGCCACTGCCAGGAGGTTCACGAACGCCCAGAGGATGCAGGGTGCCTTCCATCCGAAGTACTCGCCGAGGAAGCCGGAGGACCCGAGCGCGATGATGACCCCGAGGTTTCCCACGCCGCTCTGGACGCCGAGGGCGGTGTCAAGGTACGGCCCCTGATATTCCCTTGTGATCCACGACACTCCTACCGGATGATAGAAACTAGCGCCCACGCGCATCGCTATGACGACGATGAACAGCCCGAGGAAGTCAGATACCAGCGGGATCAACAGGAACGAGGCTGCCATCATCACGGCCCCGACCTCGAGCATGTATCTCGAGAAGCGTCTGTCAGAGGCCTTGCCCACGAAGAACTGCACGACCACGGTGATGAGGAGCCCGAGTCCGAGTATCCCGACCTCCGAATACGAGAGGTCCATCTCATCCATGAGGATGGGGAGAACGGCTACGAGCGCCATCAGCGTGCCGTCGTTGCACGCGTGGTGATAGCTGATGACCCACAGGAGCCTTCTGTCATTCGCCATTCTGATGCGGGTGGGAGAATGGCAGGTTTCCTTAATTCACTTTGTAGGCCGTCGGGCGTCGCAAGTGGGGGATCCTAAGTCGCGGAACGCTCGACGATGTCCACCGGTCGCCGTGACAAGAACGGGGGCGGACAACCGAGCATGAGAAGGGGTGTAAAGATGGAAGAAGTTTAGTGAGGCCAATCCCAGAGACAGAGTCTGTGGTATCGTGCTCACTCGGATAGGATCAGCGAGATCTGTCGGCGCGAATCTCCTTGCCCATGCAGCAATCCTTGGTTTTCTTGGACTTGCTGGCTTTCTTCCTTCCAGGCATGGATACGACCTTCAGACTTAGGACCCTCATCCTAGAATTACTTCTTCTTCTTGGCTGCCTTCTTCTTGACTGCCTTCTTCTTGGTCTTCTTTCCGCACTTTGCGCAAGACATATGTGTTTTCCTCCTGTCGTTCCTGGGGTCCCCGCCTTCTTGTTCGGTTGGTGTGCGCTTTCCCCGTGGGAACCCGACTATGTCGGGTTCTTCTTGTTGACCATTATGCGTTTATGAATATGTAAAGGTGCTTGTCAGGTGACTTTGCCCGTTCTCAGTTGACGAATCGTGAGGACGACCGCGAGGAGAGTCTCCGCGAGGATGCATGACCAGCTCTGCGCGAGCGGTGTTCTTTGTCGCGCGAACGTTTTGCGTGCAAACGTTTTAGATACCTTCATGCGATACATCTGGAGTCAAGGAGTTGTTGAGCTATTGGTCGAAGGTGCCGATGTCAAGAAGCTCAAGATATGTCTGGTCGGTGATGTTGGGGTAGGCAAGACGAGCCTCATCCGGAGGTTCGTACTGGACGTCTTCGATGACAAGTACATCGCGACGATTGGCACGAAAGTGACGAAGAAGGAGATGGACTTCAAGGATCCCCGCACGGGCGAGGACATACGGATCATGCTTCTTGTATGGGACATCATGGGGCAGCCGAGCTTCAGGGAGGTCCTGCGCGAAGCGTACTTCTATGGCGCGGAGGGTGCGTTGGCCGTCTGCGACGTCACCAGCAAGGAGAGCCAGGGCGAGCTCAGATACTGGATCAAGGCGATGACGGCCACGACAGGCGAGATACCGATAGTGTTCCTGGGAAACAAGTGCGACCTCAAGGAGGACACACGGGTCACGCTCGAGGACCTCGAGGCCTTCGCCTCGAAGCACAGCGCCCCCGCGATGCTCACATCGGCCAAGACAGGATACAATGTCGAGAACGCGTTCTCAGTCTTGGTCGAGAAGATACTGCGCCCGAAGTGATCCTCGACACGCGCAGTCAAGTCTAATATCCTCGATGCCATACTGTTCCAAGAGTTGGTTTCAGTGGTAGCTAGAAGGGCAGACGCGGTCTTCTATAACGGCAAGGTCTACACATTCGACCCGGACATCGGCGTCGCGCGCGCGGTCGCGGTGTCCGGCGGCGAGATAATCGCCGTGGGTTCTGATTCGGACATCAAGGGGTCTGCTCCCAGGGGGTGTGACAAGTACGATCTTGGCGGCAAAGTCGTCCTGCCGGGTTTCATAGATTGTCACACGCACTTCATCAACATGGGGGTCGACATGATGAATGTGGACCTGATGTCGACGAAGTCCCTGGACGATGCGGTCGCGCGGATGAGGGCGGGGTCGAAGAAGGTCAGCGAGGGCGATTGGGTCGTTGGCGCGGGCTGGGCGGAGAGCAGGTGGGGCGGAGGCCGTTTCCTCACGAGGGACGACCTGGACTCCTGCTGTCCGGACCATCCAGCGGTCGCGTACAGGATATGCATGCACATGTGCTCGGTCAACTCCAAGGCAATCGACCTGCTCAAGCTTGACGGGAAGGTCCCCGGCGTCGATGTCGACGCAGGCGGCCGACTCACCGGGATCCTCAAGGAGTCCGCGGTCGAGATCGCCAGGTCGGCCACGGCACCTGACCGCGCGAAGAACTGCAGGGCGCTGGTGCTCGCGACGAAGAGGGCATATTCCCTGGGCGTGACATCCGTCCAGGACAACCCGTCTATCGATCACGTCGCGGTGTATCTAGCGGCTGAACGCGCCGGGAAGCTGGGAGTGAGGGTCACATTCAACGTCCCGGCTTGCCATCTAGGCTCGTTGCGGGACCTGTCCCTGTCGACCGGGCTGGGGTCCGACGTGTTGAAGCTGGGCGGGCTCAAGATATTCTGTGACGGAGCGTTGGGCGCGAGGACGGCCGCGTTGTCAGAGCCGTACTCGGACGACCCTGGGAA
>JAUPMC010000047.1 GCA_030836605.1 Thermoplasmatota archaeon
CTTGTTCATCCTCGACTCGAACGACGTCCTGTCGACGGAACCGATGAGCCTGCCGACATGCACCTTCTCTGAGAACACTATCCTGACCTCTGACGCCGGCGAGTGGAGGTCGACGCCCCTGTCCTTCCCCAGGAGGCCTCCCGCACGGCGGGTCATCGCCGCCAAATCCACATCACTGTGCGCCTCGCCCACCCGGGTCGACCTCACCCTGATGGGGCCCTGAACATCGGACCTCTCGACCAGGGAATCCAGCCCGCGCATGTCGGTCGTGCCGAGCCACTCGGAGACCTTGTGGCATAGCGCGACCCGCCTAAGAAGCATCTCTGGGTCGGCCGTGGTCCCGAGCACGAGGACTCCGGTGTCCGAGCCCAAGACCTTAGGCTCGCCCCCCAGGGCCGCTGCGGCGCTGACAGCCTCCGCTCTCGCGAGAGATTCGCACTCCATGGAGAGCTCGAGCAGGAGCTTCACGGGACCTCAAGCCGCTGAGGGCGTCTTTAACCCTTCCGTTTAGTCGCTGATGCCACCCTCCGAGACCTGGAAGACCGCCTCGGCCTCCGGGAGGTTCGGGGAGTCGATGAGCCGGGCGATCCTCTTGCCGCCCTTGCTCTTCCTGAGGTACAGCCTGAAGGTAGCAGTGTGGCCCACGATATGCCCGCCTATGGGCCTGGTCGGGTCACCGAAGAACGCGTCCGGCTTCGCGGCCACCTGGTTCGTCACGGCAATGACGCAGTTGTTGAGGTCGCCGAACCTCAGCAGGTCGTGCATGTGCTTGTTGAGCATCTGCTGCCTCTCGGCCAGCGCACCCCTGCCGATGTACTCCGCCCTGAAGTGGGCCGTGAGCGAGTCGACGACCAGGAGCCTGACGGGGTATTCCTTGGAGAGCTCAGCCGCCTTGTCCACCAGCAGCGTCTGGTGGTGGCTGTTGAACGCCCTCGCGACATGTATCTTCTTGAGCACCTCGTCCGGGTCCAGCTCGAGCGCCTCGGACATCTGCACGATCCTCTCGGGCCTGAAGGTCTGCTCGGTGTCGATGATCATGGTGTGCCCGTCCAGGCCGCCGTCCTCGATCGGCCTGGTGCAGTTGACAGCGAGCTGGAGGCAGAGCTGGGTCTTGCCGGAGCCGAACTCGCCGAAGAACTCGGATATGGCCCTGGACTCGAACCCTCCGCCCATGAGCTCGTCGAGGCACTTGGAGCCGGACGTGAGCTTCGCGACGGTCTTCCTCCGCTCCAGGAGGATGTCCCCGGTCTCGAAGCCGCCGACATCGGCGGCCTTCTTGGCGGCCGCGATTATCTTGGCCGCGGTGGGCTCGCCTATCTCCGCGAGCTCCGCCAGGTTCTTCGGGGAATCGACGGCGAGCATCATGATGTCGTCGTACCCGGCCTCCTTGAGCTTCTCTAGGATCGCGGGCCCGACGCCTGGGAGCTTGGCAATCTCCTCCTCTGACATAGTGACTCAACACCTTGTGAACCTCAAAAACCCGACCCGCGAATATAAGGGTATGGATTGGAGGTACGCGAAAATGGTGCCGAGTCGCGACCGAAAGGTATTAAATAGCAGCGACTCTTCGAGGGCCAGATGGCCAAGAAGCGGAAGAAGGAGAAGGAGAACAAGGAGGAGTACGAGTACACGCCTCCTGAGTTCGACGAGAGGGAGTTCCTGCTCAAGGAGCTCAAGGACACCAAGACCGTCCTCATGACAGTCATGTTGGGCGCGTTCTTCGGCGCGGTCGCGGGTGTGCTCTCGGGCATCAGCGAGAGCCTGGTCATGATAGGGTTCGCCCTCATGGTCGGCGGGGCCTTCTCGCTCAAGTACATCTATCCGCTCATCAAGGTGGACACATCGACCTTCCAGAGGAAGAACTGGGCGGGGAACGTCTTCTGGTTCGTCATGACATCCCTCGCGATCTGGGTCCTCGTGCTGAACTTCCCGTTCGCCGACCACGCGGACCCATCCGTCACTGAGGTGACCGTCTGGGTCAGCAACGGCACGAACCAGACCGCGATAGACTACGTGTACATCGACTCCGCGGGGTCGTACATCTGGGTCCCGCGCTGGGGCGAGGAACTCTCGACGATGGTCCACTCATCCGCGACTTACACCATCAACATCACGGCCAAGGTCGCGGACAACGGCGAGCTCACGACCGTGCGCATATCCGTGAACAGCGGCGACGCCGCGACCATGTCCCCAGAGGGGAGCCACCGGTTCGGGTACTCGCTGACGGGAGACCAGATACTCAGCAGCGGCCTGACTTTCACGATCACTGCGACCGACGGCGCGGGCCATGTGAAGACATTCGCGCCCGCAGGCTCTATCCCCGTCTCCGCGTGAGGCTCAGCGTTCCCAGGGAACACGCTCGTCGAAGTGCTCCGTGAGCGCGCCTATGTGCGCCTTGTCAAGCATCTCAGGGCCGCTCAGCACCGAGAACTCGGCCACCTTCTTCACGTCCTTGCCGAGGCTGAGGCTGCGGAGCTCCTTCCTGAGCAGGTCGTCCCCGCGGGTGACATCCCTCTTCGCGATGACGTACCACCGCCCGTCCTCGACGAACGGGGGGGACAGGCCCTTCTTCCGCCACTTGGCCAGGAACTCCTTGGCGTTCTCTGACTTCTCCGGTGGGCCCCTGTGCTTCCTCTCCTCCGGGAGGGACATCGAAGCCAGCTCGATCACGAGGTGCGCGAGGCCGTCGACGTGTATGCTCGTCTTCTCTATCTCGAACTCCTGCCTCTCCAGCAGCGCGACGGCCGCGGCCAGGGACTTCCTCAGCTGCGGGTACACGACGTCGTCTATGAGGTCGATCTTCGGGAAGGACACGGAGACGATGTTCTCCAGCCTGCCGCCGGCGGCATCCTTCACCTTGGCCGGGGGCCACGGCGGCCTCTCGGCGGGGAAGAAGAACCGCTCGGACGGGGACCGCAGGTACTCGCGGGAGGCCCGTATGAGGAGCAGGAGCGTCTCGATGGACACCGCGGACGCGACGTTCCGGGAGGTGTCGACAGGGTCTATGAACGTGAGGGGCTCGGGGAACTCCTTGCCCTCGTGGCCGGGCAGCTCGATGTGCTCGGCCTTCTTCCACTCGGACGCCGCCTCGAGGACCTGTCTGAAGCCACCGAACCGCATGACCAGGAGCTCGCAGAGGTACCCTGAGAAGCCCTGGACCTTCGCCTCGGCCCCGTAGCACCCGATGCCCTTCATGAGACGCTTCAGGAGACGCACCTGGTCGGCCTGGCCGTCCGCGAGGTTCGCCTTGACGAACCTGGTGTGAAACGGCGTCCGGTCGACCGCGCTCATCTTCTTCCGGGTGTCCATAATCTTGAAGCAGGGGACCAGGTCCACCTGGAACCCGGCGAAGTCCCCGCGCACGTAGGGGTGCTGGGCGTAGTGCTCCCTGCCGCCCAGGACGGCCTTCCCGATCGCCAGGCCCTTCTCCTTGAGCGTCTCCTGCGAGGTGCTCTCGGGGAACAACATGAACATGTCGATGTCCGGGTCCCTCAGGTGGGTGCTCTTCGCCACGGACCCCACCAGCATGAGGTCCACGAAGGCGTCCAGGCGCTTGGCCTCGCGCCTCACCAGATCCTCCAGCTCGCGGACGGCCGCCATCACCTTCGCATCCTGGGCCTTCGTCGGCTTGACCTTCTTCAGGACTTCGGACTCAAGGGTCATCGATTAAGAGGATTAGGGGCTGAGGTAATAAATGCAGGCGCCGGGGGCCGCGCTAGAAAAACGTGCTACGATTATCGGAGTCGCACGGGCCCGCAGAACCGCGCGGGCGCGTAGGAATGCGTCAATGGGAGATAAGGTGTCTTTCGGTTGGTGTGGTGGGGTTGTTAGAATCTATGCTTAGGAGGAAAGTTGAGTCACCAACCTAAGACACCAATTGGAGCCTACTCGTGTAGTGCTATATGATGGTTTTCTGGGTACCTTCCAGCGTTGTAACCGGGCCGATCCGGTGCGGCCGGGACGCGTCACAGCCCGTCCCGTATCGAGGACGACTGGATATTAGAGGACGAGATGGTGTCCTCGAGGTCCTGTATGAAGATCTCGTCCGTCTCCGAGAGGCTTACGAGTTCCGTACTTCCGCCTCCGATATACAGCACGGCGAGCATTTTCCCGTTCGAATAAAATTCTGCGAATCCGAAATCCGAGCCGGGGGAACACATGTTCCTCGCGAACTGGAGGCCGCACGCCTCCGCTATGCCTTCGAACAGACGCCTGAGCTCCGAAGGCGCCTCGGGCGTGCGCACGACCGCGAGGGACATCCTCCTACCCTTGCAGTACTCGCTCAGCCTCGAGAGGTCCTCAGCGCCAAGTTCCGCGACCATGCGGCGCGGCTATCCCCGACGGCTTAGTTAACCGTTGCGCAGCATTCGGAGGCGTCGCCTGCGCGCTGGAGCGGGGGCGCGCGCATGTGCACGCACATGCAATCTTTATAATCCGACACCGCGATAAGACCTCAGCACGGGATGGGAGAAATGTGTTCTGATAGAGACTGCCAGATATTCCGCGGCATGATCACCGCGTGCGACATGTGCACGAAGAACCACAACGCCACGGCCCCGGGACGCATGTCCGCCGGCGACGCGCCGAGGCCGCCCGCGTCGCCCATCTGAGCCTACTTGTCGGGGACGGGTTTCAGCCTGTCGGAGACGGTGATCCCGTCCTTCTCGATGTCCAGGCACATGTTGTCCCGGGCGGCGACCGTCTTGACGCCCGAGCTGTCCTCGATCCACTTCGCCTGGGTCTCCGGGTTCTCCTGTATGACGCGCATGCCGAAGTGCGTGATGACCGCCAGCTCCGGCCTCACCTTCTCTATCAGGTAGCCGGCGTCCTCGGTGCTCAGGTGGTGCGGGATGCGCTGGCCCAGGGGCCTCGTGACGCACGCTATCAGCACCCTGCACTTCCTGTGCGCCTTGATGACCTGCTCGAGGAGCTGGGTGTCCGAGACATATGACAGGATGCCCTCCGAGGTCTGTATCCTGAACCCGATCGAGGTGGTGTCCGAGTGCGCCGAAGGGGTCGCCCAGACCTCTATCGGCTTCATGGTGACCTTCGAGAACGGCTCCATGACCTTCACGTACTTCGGCTTCGCCTGGTGGTACTTCGATATCGCCGGGCCGTAGCTGTCGTCGCCTTCGATTACGCTCCTGCTGCCTATGAGGAGCCCCTGCCGCCTCGTGCCGCCCTCGGTCATCGCCTCGATCAGTATCTCGGCGTCCATGTAGTGGTCCGGGTGGCAGTGGGAGATGAGTATAGCGTTCGTCTTGAGCGGGTCGAGGCCTATCGAGCGCATCCTGACGAGGGCCCCGGGGCCCGGGTCTATGTGCAGGTTCCTCTGATCCTCTATGTATATGCCGCCCGTCGCGCGCGCCTGGTAGATGGTGGCGAACCTCCCTCCACCAGTCCCGAGAAAAGTGATCCTGACCATGGGCCAACAAACCTTAATGCTTGTTCCCTTTAATACCCTTCCGAAGCCAGAGGTGAGCTCGCCTGTCGTCGACACTTATCAAGAACGGCCTCGTCGTGACCCAGAACGCGCGCAGGGAGGTCCTGAGGGCGGATGTGCTCGTGAACGGGACCAGGGTCGAGCAGGTCGGGAACGTTGACGCCGACGCGGACGTCGTCATCGACGCCTCCGGGTGCGTCGTCATGCCCGGGCTCATCAACTGCCACGCGCATGTCGCGATGGCGGTCATGAGGAGCGTCGCGGACGACGTGCGGCTCGAGGGCTTCCTCGAGCGCACGTTCGCGATCGACTCGAAGCGGGGCCCGGACGACATCGCCGCCGGGGCGGCGCTGGGCTGCCTCGAGATGGCCAGGACGGGGACGACCACTTTCCTGGACCTGTACTACTCCCAGGACGTCATAGCGAAGGTCGTCGAGCAGGTCGGTCTCAGGGGGTACCTCGGCTGGGCCGTGCTCGACCAGGAGTTCACCACGCAGAAGGGGGACCCTGTCAAGAACTGCGAGAGGTTCGTCATGGCCCACAAGGGCAGGGAGCTCGTGAAGCCCGTGGTCGCCCCCCAGGGCGTGTACGTCTGCTCCGACGAGACCTTCAGGAGGGCCAAGGAGCTCGCGGTCCGGAGCGCCACGTTCTGCCACTACCACCTGTCTGAGACCAGGTACGAGGTGTACGAGTTCCAGAGGAAGGCCGGGAAGAGGCCCGTGGAGCACCTGGCCGAGACCGGGTTCCTGTCCAAGGGCGATGTCGCGGCCCACGGAGTCTGGGTCACTGTCAACGAGATACGCGCGCTGGCCAAGGCCGGCGTGTCCGTCGCCCACTGCCCGACGAGCAACATGAAGCTCGCGAGCGGCGGGTTCGCGCCCCTGCCAGAGATGTTCTCGAACGGGGTCAACGTGTGCCTCGGGACGGACGGGGCGTCGTCCAACAACTCGCTCGACATGTTCCTCGAGATGAAGTTCGCGTCCCTCATGCACAAGGCGCACAGGTGGGACGCCACCGTCGTGCCCGCCCAGAAGGCCCTGGACATGGCCACGGTGGACGCCGCGGCCGCCCTCGGGGCGGCAAAGGACCTCGGCTCCGTCGAGCCCGGGAAGAAGGCGGACATCGTCATAGTGGACTGCGACACCCCCGGGATGACGCCGACAACGGCGGAGAACGCGGTCGCGAACCTCGTCTACGCCTCCCCGAGCCGTTCGGTCAGGGACACCATGGTCAACGGCAGGTTCGTCCTCAGGGACGGCAAGTGCGCGACCGTCGACGAGGCCAAGGTCCTGGAAGTCGCCCGGGCCCAGGCGGCGGCGCTGCTCTCAAGATCGAAATGATAAAAGGTAAGCGGTTTGAGCGGTTTGCCCGGGGCGCCTAGGACTTGTCCAGCCTCGAGGTCATCTTGTCCTTCTTGGCCAGCTCGGCGATCTGCTCCGCCTCGACCTTCTCCTTGGCCACGAGGTCCTCGCCGGCCTTCATCTCCCTCCGGAGCTCCTCCGGCTTCGGGATGGGGCCCAGGACATCGTCCGCCTTGCCGACCGACCGCTCTATCTCCGCGATGTTCGAGACATCCCTCTGAGGCGTCTGCCTGCCCACGCCGAGGTACTCGGACGCGCCCTCGACGAGCCTGGTCAGCTCGAACGGGAATATGATCTTGGTCGCCTGTCCGTTGCCCACGGCCTTGAGCGTGTCCAGGGACAGCACCGTCAGCGCCTTCGAGTCGAGCGGCGCGGCACCCACGGAAATCACGCGCAGCTTCTGCGCCTCACCCTGGGCCTCGAGTATGATGGCGAGCCTCAGGCCCTCCGCCTCGAGTATCTTGGCCTGCCTCAGGCCCTCGGCCTGCAGGATCCGGGACTGCTTGTCGCCCTCGGCGTTCAGGATCGCGGCCTTCTTCTGGCCGTCGGCCTTCAGGATTGCCGCCCTCCTCAGCCTCTCGGCCGAGGTCTGCTCCTCCATGGCGTCCTTGACCTTGCCCGCGGGGTCGACCTCCCTGATCTCGACCGCCTCGACCTTGACGCCCCACTTGTCCGTGGCCTCGTCGAGCACGTCCCTCAGGTGGAGGTTGATCTTCTCCCTGTTGGACAGTATCTCGTCCAGCTCCATGTCTCCGATGATGGACCTGAGCGTGGTCTGCGCGAGGTATATCGTCGCGGTACGGTAGTTCGTGACCTCGAAGAAGGCCTTCTTCGGGTCGATGACCTTGATGTATATGATGGCGTCCACGTTCGTCGGGGAGTTGTCCTTCGTGATGACCTCCTGCCTCGGGACGTCCATGACCTGCGTACGCAGGTCGATCTTGATGACCTCATTTATGAGCGGGCGGACGTAGTTGAACCCTGGGTTCAGCAGTCTCATGAACCTGCCCAGGCTCATGTATATGCCCTGCTCGTAGGGCCTGACGATCTTGATACCCGTTGTCAGAATCGCGAACGCCGCGATTATGACGAGTATCAGCAACGCGATTATCCCTGCACTTGCCATTCCTCTCCTCCTCCTATATCCTCGACCTGTCTCACTTCTTCGGGCTCGCTACGATCTCCTCGACCACGACATGCACGCCCTCGCTCGACTTGACCACCACATGCGTGCCAGCCGGGATCGGGACCTCCGAGAGCGCGCTCCATGTGTCGTTGGCTATCCTGACCTTGCCGCTCATGGAGTGCGGGACGACCTCCTTCTCCACCACGCCGGTCATGCCGACGAGGGATGTCGCCACCGTGGTCTCGGGCGGCGCCGGGGGCGCGAGCTTCTGATACATGAATATCGTGATGATGATCATCGGCACGAGGATTATCACGGCCGTCACAGGCGCGTACCATGTCAGGAGCCAGTCGGGATAGACTATCCCTATGCCACCCAGGACTATCAGGACGGTCGCCGGGACGATCATGAACACGCCGGGGGACGCGGCCTCCGCCAGGAGCAGCAGTATGCCTATGATGAGGAATGCGAGGGCCAATTCCATACCCAGAGCCATGTTTGAGACACGGGGGTGAGGCTATATTAGGTTATTGACGGAAGGCCCGCACATGGCACCGACTGGTACGATAGGCGGCGCGCCGTCCATTTCCTCCGATCCGAGGCTCACCTGAGCCTCATCCTCGCTGCGACGTGGTAGCACCAGAGACCGTGTCTCGCCAGGGCCTCGTTCGTGTTGTAGACCGTGATCCTCTCGGGCTCGGTCCTGTAGCGGAGCACTTCCTCGATGGGGTAGCCGACATAGTCGGTGAGCTTCAGAAGCCTCTCGTACGGGAACGGCTGCTCGCCGACGAGTATCTGCCGGACGCTCCACCCTGGGTGGATCCTGGACCGATACCCCATCTCCCGCGCGAGCCTGTTGATGCTCCCCGCCTTGTCTATCCCGGTCTTGATGAAGGGCACCCGGAACGAGGACGCTATCCATACCCGGGTATCCGCGTTATGAGCCCTGTTGCCAAATCTGCTACCGTAACCTTCTCCTGAGCTCATACAAGAAGGTAGATTGATACTTTTTGCTATATAGTATTTCCTAGGAGATGTCCGCCCGATCGGGTATGTACCGGGCCCATCTGGGCATCTGGTGGTACAATACTCGAACCGTTGGACTCTTTATCATGTCTGACGTTGATACCTTCGGCTGGTGCCTCGCATGACCGTCCACACGGGCAGGATAGGGCTCAAGACAGAAGCGAAGGACGAGGTCTTGGATGTGTCCTCCAAGGTCCAGGAGATCGTGACGGAGTCGGGCGTGGCCGACGGGCTCGCGGTCGTGTTCGTCGTGGGCTCGACGGCAGCGGTGACGACGGTCGAGCACGAGCCCGGGTTGGTCTCGGACCTCAGGGGCGCCCTGGACAGGCTCTACCCGAAGGGGGAGGACTACGAGCACCACA
>JAUPMC010000048.1 GCA_030836605.1 Thermoplasmatota archaeon
GCTCCTCATCTTGCCCCTGCCGGCCCTGATCCTCTTGCCCTCAGCGGCCCTGGCGACGTCGTCGTACACGCCTATCGACTCGAGCATCGTGACCGCCTCCTTGGTGGTCTTGACCGCCTCGATGTCGTCCTTGACGACCACGGGCACGGTCAGCTCGTCCTTGAACTGGTGGCCCCTGGCCTTGACGAGCTCCACCCTGCCAGTCGCGCTGAGCGCGGACATCTTGGCGAGCATGAGCTCCTTCCTGTTGATCTTCTTCCCGAGGTCCTTGTCGACCTTCGGCGGGTGCGCCCGCCTGCCGCCCACGTTGTTCGGGGACTGCGCGGCGGTCGAGCTGCCCTTCATCCTCTGTACCCTGGAGACGCCCCTGCCCTTGCCCCAGGTCGCGACCGAGTGGCACGCGCCCGCGTACGGCTTGGGCGCGTATGGCTGCCTCTTGTTCGCCTCGATCGCCGTGACGGCCCTGTGTATGACGTCGAACCGTATCTCGGTCTTGAACGCAACGGGCAGGTCCTTCTCGCCCGCGACCTCGCCCTTGAGGTCGTAGACGTTTACCTTGCCGGGAGCGGATGCCGGTTCCTCGGCTTCTGCCTTTATCTTCTTCATCTTCTTCTCGGCCATTCAATCACACTCCCTGTTTCGATTCAAGTGATACGAATGTCACCTGCGGCGCCTCGGGGAGCTTCATGCCCGTGTCCCTGATGGGCTGCCTGAGCCTGATGAGCCTCTTGGACGGCCCGGGGACGGACCCGTGGATGATCACGTAGCTGTTCCTCACGTCGCCGTAGTGCAGGAAGCCGCCCTTGGGGGTGACCTCCTCTCCCTTGTCGCCAATCTTGAGTATCCTCTTGTTGAGCTCGGTCCTCTGGTGGAATCCCATCTGGCCGCCCTGGGGGACCGTCGGTCTCACGTAGTTGGGCCTCTTGGTCCCGAGGGTACCTATGAGCCTCCTGTGCTTGCTGTTCTTGTGCATCAGGAGCTTGGTGCCCCAGCGCTTCGTGACACCCTGCCAGCCCTTGCCCTTCGTGATGGCCGCGACATCGATCATGTCGCCCTCCTTCGCGAAGTCCTTGATCGTGACGGGCTTTCCGAGGACCTCCTTGGCGAACTTGAGCCTGTCCTCCATCTTGCCGCCGCCGATCCTGATCTCCACGATCTCGGGCCTCTTCTTCGGCAGGCCGCTGACGAGCACTGGCTGCGTGTACATGAGCGCACGAATGTCGTCGTACTCGAGCTTCTCGGCCTTCTCCCAGGCCTTGGCCTCGTCGTGCTCCTTCGGCACCGGGAGCTTCCTCGAGAGTTCCTTGTCCAGCTTCTTCGCCCAGACCTCGCCGACGGCCTTCCTGCCGTAGGGTGTCTCCTCGTAGAAGCGGACGCCGCAGACCTTCATCGGCGGCACCTCGAGGACCGTGACCGGGACCTGTACCTCTTGTCCCGCGGTCGTGCTCCTGGTCCTGTAGTCGACTATGAACGCGTGGGTCATGCCCGCCTTGTACCCGGCGAACCCCTGCAGCCTGACCCCGTCACCCGTCGGCTCTGGCCACGTGGTGACTCTGGCGGTTATGCTGCTCGCCCTCTTCCTTGGCGAGTAGCCCCTTGAGCCTTGCTTTGGCCTTCTCCTTGTCGGCATCTGCTATCCCTCTTCATCGAAGCGATAGACCGGGCTGAACGTACTCCGAGGTACGATCGCAGTCCGAGGCATCACTTCTCGGCCGTGACGCTTCGTGCACGCCACAGAAGTTGTCCAAGGCGTGAGTGATGGGTTGCTCGGAGGCATTGCCCAAACAGCGTCTGGCCGATACCGCCTCAGGTATCGCAGTCTTGCCGAATGGGGTGGTTATATATAAACATGACCGTCCCGCGCGGACGGTGTGGCTACGGCTTGCCCTCTTTCGCGGCCTTCTGGGCCCGCTTGCCCCGCTCCTTCGCGTTGTACCCCGTGACGGTCTCGAGGAACGTGTTGTAGGCCTTGATGGTCTTCTGGGCGGTCTCGTTGTCCACGGTCGGGTCCATCTTCGTATCGACGCAGAGCGACTTCCCCTTCTCCCCTGGCCACGCCCAGAACTCCTTGAGCCCGCCGAAGGACGAGAAGAGTTTCCCGTCCCTCTCCTCGGCGTTCCCCATGATGTCCGCCATGGACTTCCTGAGGTTGTCGACCTTCACGTTGTCGTACTGTCCCCTTCTGACGTCGTACTCGTGCACGGGTTCACCCGCTGGCAGCTATGCTCGTCGCACCCTCATAAGGGTTTCCGAATCGGTTCGTGCCTACCCTGAGAAGGTGCACTGACCCATGGCGCCGTCCGTCGGCTCGTAGATGGCCGCGAAGGTGTAATCCGTATCTGCGGCGAACGAGGTCGCAGTCAGCCTGATGAAGTCGCCCTGGTTCACCTTCCCGTTTCCGGATAGGTCCACAATCGTGAAGCTCACCACGAGCGAACCGATGGTCACGGTCTGCATGACCTGCGTGTCTCCCAGACCGTCGTCGAGCATGTCGGCGGTCAGGTCGGACCAGCCGCCGGCGCTCGTCCCGTCGGAGATCACGAATGAGATCTGGCGCCTGTCTACGTTCTCATCGACCGCGCCGAACGTGATCTTGACCCCGTCCGTGATTGGCTCGTCCATCAGGAATGTTACGGGCGTCGTCAGGTCGAACTAGAACGACCCTCCCGTGAAGGTGTACTCAGTCGGCTCGTACTCGAATGCATAGGTGTACTCCACTCCTGAGTCGAAGCTCCCATCCTCTGGGTATATCGCGAACCCATCCAGTTCTGAAACCATCCCGTCCCCTTCACCGTCATCGACCAGCAGATACACTCTGATTGTTCCGAGATCGTAGGTCTCGTATTCGTAAGTCGAACGCGAGTCTTCACCGTCGAGGTCTTCGCTGTCGGGTTCCCAGGCGACAGTCTCCGAATCGATGCTCATAGTGATGCGGAGGTCGCTCCAAGGGAACTCGGGATACAGGTCAACGACCATGCAGACCAGGTGGCCGTCGAACATCGAAGTGGATGTGGACATCATCGGGGAGGCCCTGTCCGGATCATCTGGGAACACGTCCACGTTGTCTCCCCAGCCGTCGCCGTCGGTGTCGTACCACTCATCCGGGTCATCAGGGAAGTCGTCCGAGTTGTCCCCGACCCCGTCCGAGTCTGAGTCCAATGTCTCATTCGCATCGTCGGCGAACGCATCGGAGTTGTCTCCGACGCCGTCCCCGTCAAGGTCGTTCCACTCCGAAGCGTCGTCCGGGAAATCGTCCACGGCGCCGACATACCCGTCTCCGTCCTTGTCATGGACGGACGCCAGGGGCGACATCGAAGGACTCAGCATGAACGCAATGATAAGAACGAAGGCCAATGCCACGGCGGCTGCCGCTATGACTACTGCGCCTGTCTTGCTCCCTACCCAACCGGACCCCTTCGGCGGACTGCCTGCTGTCTCGCTCATTCCCCGACCACCTTTCTGGCGTTCAAGATTGAGAACCCTGCTATATTACTGTGTCCTCGGAGCACCTGGGTCAAGCCCGCCTGAAGAACCTCTGCAGGTCGGGCGTGCCCCCCACGACCGCGCCTTCGAGGCCGAGCACGGCGCGGTACATCCCCTCGCACTCGCACTCGGGCCTGGCCAGCCTGGACAGGTCCTGCGAGGCCGTGAACGCCTTCAGGCCGTCGAGTATCACCTGGTCGCACCCGCCGCAGTTGTGCGCGCCCCTCACGGTGCCTCCGCCCACGGGGTCGCACAGCAGCTTCGGCCCGAGCCCGGCGCACCGCCGGGCGACCTCGAGCGCGCTCCAGAGCCACGGGGGCCGGTAGGACCAGTCCTTCCAGAGCCTCTCGACCAGCGTCCCCTTCTGGATGTTGACCGCGTTCACCGAGATGGCGTGGCTGAACGGCGCTGCGTGCTCCGCGGTCGCGACGGCGTCCTCCACCGCCTCCCTCTCGGTCAGGAACGGCGGCTTGAGGAGCACGTATGTCCTGAGGTCCATGCCCCGCTCCTTCATGAGCGTGGCCGCGCGGTCGTAGTCCCCGACGGTGAACCCCTTGTTGATCGAGTGCCTCAGGACCTTGTCGTTCGCGCTCTCGAGACCTATGGCCAGCTCTATGTCCTCGTGCGCCGCGAGCAGCGCGTCGAGGCCGTCCGCTGTGATGTACTCGGGACGCGATTCCACGAGGAGCCGCATGCCTTTGTCCGCGCACTCCCCGAGCACGCGCTCGGCCACCCCCGCGGGTACCTCGCGCCCGTCCAGGAACGACCCTGACGTGTAGACCTTGAGCATCGCGACCCCTCCCAGCCCGGAGAGCGCCACGTCGAACTGCTTGACGATGTCGTCCGCGGATATCGAGCGGTCCGACTCGATGTTGTAGCCGCACATCGAGCACCCGCCCTTGTGGAAGTGGCTGCACCCGGATGTGCGCAGGATGATCACGCCGGCGTCGACCTGCTTGCCGTCGATGTTCTCCTTCTCCCTCCAGACGGCCACAGCGGCGTCCTTGTCCTTGCGCCTGCGCCTGTCCTTGCCGCCAGCTCCAGCGTCTGTCATGGAAAACTCTTCGGGCGCCCTCAGAGGTCGTACGGCTTCAGGGTCTTGCGGCCGTTCCTCTTCGCCCGCCTCGCGGCCCTCTCGATCATCTCGTGGACCTCCCTGTCGAGCTCGCGGTAGAACTCCTCGGAGATCCTGAACCTGTCACCGACGACGTCCTTCACGTCAGAGACCTTGATAATCATCTTACCGTTGCGGAGACTGGAAACCGGCATTGACTCCCCTCTACACTGACTGACCCCGCGAAGGGAGTTAGTGCTAATGCGTGTGCCCCTCTTAACCCTTTCCGAACGGCCGTGCCGCAAAGCTTTTCCACAGGCCCGCTCGTTCATGGACGAGGAACAAGGATGGACGTCGAACGCAGGATGGAGCTCGCGACGAAGGGCGCGCTCGAGATAGTGACGGAGCCGGAGCTGAGGACGCTCTTCGAGACGAACGACTCGCCGAGCGCGTACATCGGGTTCGAGCCGAGCGGGTACGTCCATATAGGACAGTTCATAACGGCCGCGAAGATGGCCGAGCTGCAGGAGGCCGGCGTGCGCTTGACCGTGTTCTTGGCGGACTGGCACGCGATGATCAACGACAAGTTCGGGGGTGACATCAAGAGCATCCGCGTCTGCGGGGACTACATGCGCGAGTGCTTCCTCGCGCTGGGGGTCAAGGACTCGGCGAGGTTCGTGTGGGCCAACGACCTCGTCGGCAGGCCCGAGTACTGGGAGAAGTTCATCAGGATATGCAAGGCCAGCACGCTGATGCGCATCAAGAGGGCCATGACGATCATGGGGCGGACGGAGGACGAGGCGGAGCTGGACGCGTCCAAGGTGATGTACCCGCCCATGCAGGCGGCGGACATATTCCAGCTGGAGGCGGACATCGCCCTGGCGGGGATGGACCAGCGGAGGGCCCACATGCTCGCGAGGGACGCCGCGGAGAAGCTCGGCTGGAAGAAGCCCGTCGCGTTGCACACGCCGCTCCTGATGAGCCTGGTGGGCAGCGGGAGGATGGACCCGGTCGAGGCCAAGATGTCCAAGAGCGACCCGAACAGCGCGATATTCCTCCACGACAGACCGGAGGACATCTCCAGGAAGATGAAGAACGCGTTCTGTCCGCCTGAGGCCGAGAACAACCCCGTCCTGGACGTGATGAGGCTCATAGTCTTCCCGAAGCTCGGGGCCGTGAACATCGACCGGCCGGCGAAGTACGGCGGGCCGCTGTCCTTCTCGAGCTACGACGAGCTGGCCAAGACCTACGCCAGCAAGGGCCTGCACCCGCAGGACCTGAAGAAGGGAGCGGCCGACTCGCTCGTGACTATACTCGCCCCGGTCAGGGACCATTTCCAGAAGCGCCCGGAGACGATCGACCGGCTCAAGGGGCTAACGATCACCAGATGAGCCCTCGGTGAGCCGCCGGAGCAGCTTGACCGTGCTGTCGACGGATATGTTCAGGATGGCCTCGACGTCCCCGACGCCCGTGATGCCCGCGGCGCCTGGATGTCCCCCGCCCCCGTTCGAGGTCTCCGAGCCGACGCCGTCCAGGAGCTTCCCCAGGTGCACGCCCAGCCTGACCATCTCCTGGGTCGCGCGGGCGCTGACCCTGAAGTTGTCCCCGCGCTGGGAGCCGACGAACACCACGTCCGCGCCGAGCGATATGAGCGCCTTGCACACGGACGCCTCGTAGGCGCTCCCCTGCGAGGCCGCGACGATGAAGTCCCCGATCTTCCAGTACTTCAGCCTCTGGGCGCCCCTGAGCTGCGATATCCTCTCCGAGATGTCGGAGTCCATGTGTACCAGGGCGGTGGCCTCGTCCATCTGGACACCGTTCTCCTCCATGAGGCCCGCGAAGGCCCTCAGGGCGGAGGGCCTCCCGTACTTGAACATGCCAGTGTCCGTCAGTATGCCCGCCATGAGCGCGAGCGCTGCCTCTTTCGGCATGCGCTTGCCCGCCGCCATGAGCAGCTCGAGCACGATCTCCGAGCACGAGCTCTTGCTGTCGTCGCAGTAATATGTGCGCGCCGAGGACCACCTGTCCGTGCGCGTGTGGTGGTCGACCACAATCGCCCCCGCGAAGTCTGTGCCCTCGGGCAGCAGCTCGGGCCCGGACGTGTCCAGGACCAGGAGCGTCCCGGGCGGGCGCTCGGGGGACTCCACGAGCGTGATGCCCAGCGCCCTCGTCATCTCCTTCGCCATCCGGTCCGTCCCGCCCGGGGTCCATATGGTGACCTGGGGGAAGCAGCACTTGACGGCGAAGGCGCTCGCGAGCGCGTCGGGGTCCGCATTGCCGTGGAGCAGAGCCACGATGGGTCCCCTCTCAAGCTCGGACGCGATGCTGGACAACACGGAGCATCCGAAGTGATGGGAAGCCTATAAAATAGGTGGTTAGCCCCGGAGCGCGCGTCGCGCCCGAGGGCGTGGTCTCGTCCGCCCCGCTCAGCTGGACTCTTCGTCCGAGGGCTTGGCCGGGCCGCCCTGGAGCGCCTGGGTGATCTGCGACTGGAGGCTCTGGTGCCTCTCCCTCAAGTGCTTGTCCTGCCTCTCGAGGGTCTTGACCCTGACCTCCGTGGTCTCCTTCTGCTCCTTCAGCTCCGTCATGAGCCCCTGCCGGTCCTTGACCTGCACGAGCAGCGTGCCGACGTTCTTGAAGACCGCCGAGTCCTCCGGGGACTTCTCGAGCTCCTGCACGGTTCTGTCCAGCTCCTTGGCCTGGGCCTCGAGCTGTATCTTCTGCGTCGTGATCATCTGTATCTGCTGGGTCAGCTGCTGGAACTGCGCGATCTGGTTCTGAACCTTCGGTGGGATGTTGTCCATCATCTCCTAGCCTCCTCTGCCGTCTCCTCTGCCACATCGGCCCATCTGATATATGAGTTCAAGGCCGCCCTCAGGGACGCGAGGTCCTCGGCCTCGACCCTGATCGCGACCTCCCCGTCGCCCCCGACGACCTGGACGCTCGTCCTGGGCACCTTCTCCGACATCTCCGGGGAGAGGGCGCCCGTCAGGACGCCAGCGTTCCTGGTCCTGATGGTGAGCTCCGCCCTGCAGGCCAAGGTCATCTTCCCTTGACCGGCTTGCGTACGTTGGGCCTCTCCTTGTAGAACACCTTCGACCCGCACTTCTCGCACTGCAGGCCGACCGTGTTCATGCCCGACCTGACGGGCTCCTTGCACCTCGAGCACTTGTACATGTCGCTCAACGCTCCTTGAGTTCTTCCTCAGCTGGCTCGGGGGTCTTCTCGATCTCCTTCGGGCCCTCCGCCCTGGCCTTCGCCGCGGCGATGGCCTCCGAGACCTCTCTCTTGACAGCGACCGGGGCCGTGAGCACGTACGAGCTGCTCGCGAGCTGCGCGCCGCAGTGCCGGCATACCCATATGCCGTTGGCCTGGCGCTTGACGGCGGCGGCCTTGCACTTGGGGCACTCGTGCCAGATCTTGCTGACCCGCTCTACGTCCCCTATCCGCTTCCTGATCCTTACCCCGTACCTCGCGCCGAACCTGCCAGCCGAGCCGACTTTCTTGGTCCTCTTGGCCATGAGCTAACACCTGCCTAGCCAGGCAGCCTGAGGCGCGTCTCCGCCCCGAGCCTCCTGGACATCTCGATGACCTTGAACACCTCTTCGATGGAGAACGACCCCACGAGCCCCTTCTGCATCGCGCACAGGTTGCCGGTCTCGGTCGTCGTCACGGTGAGCCTCGCGTCCGCGACCCTCTCCTCGTCGTGGGTCGGGTCCACGAGTATCTTGTCGTCTATTTTGACGACCGTGAGCGATATCGGCGTGTGCTGCAGCGGCAGCGGGAAGTCCTCGCCCTTGCCTGCCCTCTTGGCGGGCACGACCGCGGTCTTCAGCGCGGCGTTCGCCGCGATGTTGGCCGCGTCGAACAGGTTCCCGTCGTAGTCCACGACATGGACGTCCAGGAACATGATCCAGACCTCCTTGCCCTTCTCGATGCAGAGCTTGGACAGGTCGACCGCGTGTCCCTCCCTGATGCCCCTGTCGATGACCCTGGAGATCTCGATCGACTCCTTGTCCGGCGGGCCAGACTCGAAGGTCTCGCTCGCCATCGGGATCAACTCGGCGTTGGTCGTCAGGACGCCCTTGTCCGGGGTGTCCCCGAAGGGCTCCCCGACCATGAGCTTGACCCCGACGACGACGTCGGTGCCGCCCAGCTGCACCCTCGCGGAGCCCTCTGCGGACTTGATGTAGTCCGTCGTGATCTTGAGCGGCCTCATCTCCTCGAAGCCCCGGCCGTCCGACCTGGTCCCCTTGGTGAGGAGCTTGGCTATGTGGTCCCTCTTGAGCTCGGCCATCACGTCCTTGCTCATCTAGGCCACCCCCTTCCCGGCGCCCTCTGGGGCCGCGATGTCGGTGTCCAACGCCCTCGCCTCGTAGCGCCTCTTGAGCGCGTCCCTCTGGATCTCGTACACCTTCTCGCAACCGTGGATCGCCATGTTGAGGCCCTTGACATACTCGTCTTGTGTCAGGTCCCCGTCCATCTGGAGCAGGACGATCTCCTTGGTCCTCGGCACGTATCCCACGGGGATGTCCGCCTCGCCGAAGTTGTCCTCCTCCTTGCCCAGGTCGACCATCACGGTGCCCGCGGCCTTGCCAGCGGCGCACGACGCGACCAGGTCCCTCATCGGTACGCCCGCGTCAGCGAGCGCCACCGACGCGGCCGTCAGGCCCGCGCACCTGGTGCCCGCGTTCGCCTGGAGCACCTCGATGTAGACGTCTATGGACGCCCTCGGGAAATACTCCGTGAACACGACGTGTGTGAGTGCCTCGGAGGTGATCTTCGAGATCTCCTGGGACCTCCTGTCGGGGCCCGGCCTCTTCCTGTCGTCCACCGAGAACGCGGCCATGTTGTACTTGCACTGGACCAGCGCCCTGGTCGGGTTCTGCATGTGCCTGGGGTGGCACTCCCTCGGCCCGTACACGGCCGCGAGCACCTTGTTCAAGCCCCACTCGACATACGCGGAGCCGTCGGCGCGCTTGAGCACGCCTGCCTCTATCCTCAGCGGCCGCATCTCTTCGGGCGTGCGCCCGTCGACCCTGCGGCCGTTCTCGTCTAGCAGCTTGATGTCTGTCGTCATTCCTCCCATTGGGGTCACTCTCCCTTCCTGGAGCCTTCCTCCAGGAGCTTCTTGATCTTCTCTGTGAGGCCTACGTTGTGGGCCTCCTCCTCTATGAGTTTCACGGCCTTGACGGCCTTGATGATGTCATCCAGCTCGCCGTCTATCCATATCCTGCCGTTCTGCCCGACATATATCCTGCAGCCGGTGGCGTTCTTCAGCATCTGGATCATGGAGCCGTTCTTGCCTATGATCCTCGGCACCTTCGAAGGCGATATGTCGAGGATCATGCCTCCCGTGAGCTTCCTGAGCCCGTGCTCATTCATGGAGACCTGGATGCGCCTCGTCTCGTCTACGCCGACGACCTTGAGCAGCACCACGTCCCCGGGGACCATGAACTTCCTCGTCTCGCCGAACTCCACCCTCCACGGCACCTCGTTCACGTGCAGCGGGGCCGGGTACGGCGCGTTGATGTCGACCAACCAGTTCGACGCGCTCACGTCCTCTATCTTCCCGACCACCATGTCGCCACGCTCGGGCATGTACTGCCCCGAGAGCGGGACGACGCCCACGACGTTCTGCCGGACGGTCTTTATCCCGAGCTGGGCCGCGTATATGTTTCGCCCCTCGGTGTAAGTGCCGGGCCCCGGCTCCTTCCCGGAGCTGTCCAGCAGGTCCCCAGGTACGACTATCTCCCTGGAGGCCTCCTTAGAATCACTAGCCTGCATATCTGACTCACTCTTGCCTAGAGTCGCGATAAACACTCTGCCGACACGGCCCTGGACTTACACAGCGTCCTTAGGCCCGCAGCGCATTTACCATCTTCTCTCTTCAAAAGCCTGAAATGCGTCCCCTGCTTTAATCTTTTGGTCGGACGGACAGGGCCGTCGCCCCGATGCCAGGTGTCCCCGGCGGGCCCCTAAGTCACTGCGCGCCCTTCAGGACCTTCGTCTCGGCCTCGCCGTGGGTCCTGTTGCTGATCTTCTCGTGGAACTCGTTCTGCAGCCCCGCCGGCATCTCTATGACCCCGATCCACGAGCCGTCCTTCTGCCACTCCTCCTTCGTCACCTTGCCGAAGTGCTTGAAGTCCTCGTAGCAGCGGCCGTAGTCCTCCCCGGAGACCCTGACAGCTATCCTCACCTTGTCGAACTTGATCGGGATGAGCGGCCTCAGGGCGTCCATGATGGCCGGCACCTGCGCCTCGACCGACTTGAACGGGTCTATGTGGCACCGGGCCTCCTCCATCGCGGTCTCTATCCTCGTCGGGGGGTGCGGGCCGCCGGTCTGCGGGTTCATTGCGTTCCTCGCGATGTACTCCACGATCCGCTTGCGCTTGTTCTCCTGCATTATCTTGCGCTGCTCGGTCGTCAGCTGGACCTCGCCCTTGAGGATGATGACCTTGGCGACCTCCGTCGCGTCCATCGTGCCGAAGACCTGCTTGATCTTGTCGTCGGGCGCCCGGGTCCCCTTCTTGGCGTTCTTGAAGATCGTGTCTATGACCATGTGGTCGATGAGGTCGACCTCCTTGCCGTCCTTCATCTTCTGGACGACGGCAGGGTCGATGAGTATCTCGAAGCTCTCGCCGTGTGACTCGAACCTCGCTACAATCGCCTCATCCAAGTCTACCATGGGCCCACTCTCACGTGGTCAGCTTCTTGACGTAGGCCTCCACTTCGGCGTCCGAGAGTCTCCTGAACTTCTCACCCATCTTCACGAGGCCTATCTCCACGGCCTTCGTGTTGAGGCTCTCCTCGGTGGCCTTCGCCAGCGCCTTGAGGCCCAGGAGTATCGCTCCGTCCTGGGTCATGTCCTCCTGGTACTCCTCCTCGAAGACATCCATGATCGTGTTCTTGCCAGCGCCTATCGAGCCGGCCTTGTAGGACACGAGCGCGCCGCTCGGGTCGGTCTCGAAGAGGTGGCAGCCCTGTTCGTCCACGCCCGCGACCAGCAGCGCGGTCCCGAAGGGCCTGACGCCGCCGTACTGCGTGTAGTTCTGCTTGTAGTCGCACAGCCTCTTGACGAGGGTCTCCAGGTCGACCTTCTCCGCGTACGTGACCTTGTTGATCTGGGCAATGACCCGCGCGTAGTCCACCAGGACCCTCGCGTCGGCGACGAGCCCGGATGTGGCGCAGCCGATGTGCTCGTCTATCTGGAATATCTTCTCGATCGACTTCGACTCGATGAGCTTGCTCGCGATCCTCTTGTCCACTATGAGCGCGACGCCGTCCTTGAACTTGAGGCCGACAGTCGTCGTCCCCCTCTTGACTGCCTCCCTCGCGTACTCCACCTGGAACAGTCTGCCATCGGGTGAGAAGACGGTTATCGCCCTGTCATACGCCATCTGTCCTGGCTGCATTTACCTTACACCTCTTGAGATTGACATAATCACGGCTAGATGTGTATGCCGAGGCTGCCTAACGCGGTCGCCCGTATAAAGGTTTTTCGCGCTCCGCGAACGGGTGCCCCGGGTCATCTGGCCACGCTGGCACGTCAGCTCCGCGGCGCGCGTCTCACTCCCAGGTCCTGCGAGCGACGGCCTCTTCCTTCAGGTACTTGTCCTTGAGGGTCTTGATGGTGCCCGAGGTCTTGAGGGTCTCGACCTTGCACGGCCTCCCCGAGACCCTGTCGACCGACACGAGCAGCGCGATGGCGTCGTCCTTGAGCTTGTGCGGGACCTTCAGTATGGCCACCTCTGTCTCGTACACCGTGATCCTGAACCCGTTGTCCATCACGGTACCCCTCGCCCGGTGTATCAGGGAAGAAAGGAAATCGTTTCTGGCGAAAGGCCCGCCCTCGGATACCCTGAAAGCGATGTACCTCCACCTCTCGCCAGGCGCCTTCTTCGGCATGCCAAACGCTCAGCGGACGAACTCGACGCCGTGCTTCGAGTTGGGCTCGGCGAATTCCTTCGGCATCATGTCCGGCGCCTTCACGCCCGTGAGCACGACCATCACGCGGACCAGGCCGTCGAGCCCGGGGTCCACGCTGCATCCCCAGATTATCCTGGCGTTGGGGTTGATCTTGGCGTTGACCATCTCCGCGGCCTTCTCCGCCTCGGATACGGTCATGTCGAGCCCGCCCGTGACCCTTATCAGCGCGCCCCTGGCTGTGCTGAGGTCTATGTTGCCCAGCAGAGGCGACTCGAGCGCCTGCGACACGGCGGAGTCCATCCTGTCGCCCTTGCCCGTGGTCTTGTTCGTAGCCTCGCCCATGCCTATGAGCGCGACGCCTCCGTTCTTCATGATGGTCATCACGTCGTTGAAGTCCAGGTTCACGAGCCCGGGCTTTGTGATTATCTCGGTCAGGCCCTTGATGGACTCCATCAGGACCTCGTCCGCCACCCTGAACGCCGCGTCCAGCGGGAGCTTCGGGACCAGCTCGAGGAGCTTGTCGTTCGGTATGACCGCGGTCGTGTCGCAGTTCATCTTCAACCGGTCCAGGCCCCTCATCGCGTTCTCCCAGCGGACCCTGCCCTCGGCCTTGAACGGCAGCGTGACTATTCCGATAGTGAGCGCCCCGGACTCCCGGGCCATCCTCGCGACGACAGGGGCCGAGCCCGTGCCCGTCCCCCCGCCCATGCCGGCCGTGACGAAGACGATGCTGGATCCCTTGACATACTGCTTCAGCTCCTCCTCGGACTCGGCCGCGGCTTTCTCGCCCACCTCGGGCAAGGCCCCGGCGCCCAGCCCCTTCGTCAGGGTCCGGCCGAGCAGCACCTTGTGCGGCGAGTGAACGTGCAACAGGTGCTTGGCGTCCGTGTTCGCGGCAACGATCTCGGCGCCGAACACCCCTGATTGGTTGAGGCGGTTGACCGTGTTGGAACCTCCTCCCCCGCACCCGACTATGGTGATGTTGACCTTGAGCTTCTCGACGATCGCGGCGAGCTCCTGGTCTTCCGGGGTCCCCAGTGCCTCCTTCGTGCTCTTCTCCAGCGCATGCATTTCGAGAGCATCGTCTATAAGTGACTTCATTTCGTCATCCCATCCTAAGATGTTTCCGATAAAGTAAATAATCACTTGACTATTTAAATCAATCCTCGGGCGCCAGTATGCGCGGTCCGAGACCTTCGGAACCCCTCCGGCGCGTCCTCCGGGGGCGTCCCGCGCCGATTCCCTCGGACGTCTCCCCGCACGGTTCCCGCCCCGGGTTAGGCCCCCCTCCGAGGGCCTTTTCCCTGAGGCCCGCATGCTACGCATGCGCGGTCCCCTCGGCCGCATGGCCCCTTTTGTCGGTTTACTGGCTCGGAACCAGCATTGAGAATGTTTATATTCGAGGTTACTGATTACTTATACAGCCTTATGGGGTGCACTCATGCCGAAATCGCTCGTAAAGGACGCACTGGGAAAAGATGTAGAAGAACTGGAAAAGTCTCCTCAGCCCGCACAAACGCAGGCACCTCAACCTGCTAAGATGACCGCGGACGACGAAGAGATTGCGAAGATTGCGGAACAGCTGGATGTCAGCATCAAGATCATCGGATGCGGCGGCGGCGGCTCGAACACCATCAACAGGTGTGTCGCGGCCAGCATATCCGGGGCGCAGCTTTGTGCCATCAACACTGATGCGAAGCACCTGCTCGCCATACACGCGCCGAAGAAGATACTGATAGGGAAGAACATCACGCGTGGCCTGGGCGCAGGCGCGATACCTCAGGTCGGAGAGGCGGCCGCGAAGGAGAACGAGCGCGAGATCAGGGACTTCCTGACCGGCGCGAACATCGTGTTCGTCACCGCTGGTATGGGTGGCGGGACCGGTACCGGGTCCGCGCACTACGCCGCGCGGCTCGCGAAGGAGCTCAAGGCGCTGACCATCGGGGTCGTGACGATGCCCTTCAAGGCGGAGGGCGAGGTCAGGATGGAGAACGCCCTGGACGGCCTCGAGAGGCTCAGGAGGCTGTGCGACACCACGATCGTCATACCCAACGACAAGCTGCTGGAGCTCGTGCCGAAGCTGCCTGTCGATGCCGCGTTCAAGGTCGCGGACGAGATACTCATGCAGACCATCAGGGGCCTCACCGAGATCATAACGAAGCCCGGACTGGTCAACCTCGACTACAGCGACATCATGACCGTCATGAACGAGGGCGGGGTCGCCTTCGTCGGGATGGGCGAGTCCGACGAGTCGGATCCGGACGACCGCATCCAGGCCGCGATCGACGAGGCGCTGAACTCCCCATTGCTGGGAGAGATCGACCTCGGCGAGGCGAAGGGCGCCTTGATCAGGGTCGTCGGTGGCCCGGACATGACCGTGTCGGAGGCCCAGCAGGCGGCAGAGGTCGTCGGCAAGAGGATCAACAAGCACGCCAGACTCATCTGGGGTTGCAGCGTTGACCCGTCGATTGAGGGCGAGGTCAAGGTTCTGCTGATCGTCACGGGCGCGAAGTCGTCCATGCTGATGAGCAAGAACCACGGCGGCGAC
>JAUPMC010000049.1 GCA_030836605.1 Thermoplasmatota archaeon
GCGCCATCGGCTTCGCCCGCAAGGTCGAGCGGCGAGACCCGGCGACCATAGACCAGTAGAAGACGATCGGGTGCACCGAGGAGACGATCAAGTCGCTCTCGGACCCCCTCGAGGTAGTCAAGTTCTTCAGCCAAGTGTACGTGAACGACTACTGGAAGCGGTTCGGGTTCATGTCCGACTGGAGGCGGTTCACGTCCACCGTGAACCCGGACTACTCGAAGTTCATCGAGTGGCAGATGAGGAAGCTCATGTCCCTCGGGCTGCTCGTCCAGAGGCCGTACTTCGCCCCCGCGTGCGTCGAGCACGGCCCGGTCGCGATAGACGCCTCGGAGACGGACATCTCCAAGGGCGGAGGAGCCGAGGTGCTCGAGTACACGCTGCTCAAGTTCGACATCGAGGACGGGCGTAAGCTCGTGGCGGCCACTCTAAGACCGGAGACCGTCTTCGGCCTGACCAACTTCTGGGTGAACCCGGACGTGGAGTACGTCGACGCCCAGGTCGGCAACGAGAAGTGGGTCGTGAGCCGGCCCGCGGCGGACAAGCTCGCGCTCCAGATGGATGGAGTGAAGGTCGTCGGGTCCGCGGACGGCAGGGCGCTCATAGGCAAGAGGTGCAAGGCGCCCTACACCGGCAAGATGATCCCCATATTCCCGTCCAACCTCTGCGACCCCGGCGTGGGCACGGGCCTCGTGATGAGCGTCCCGTCGGACGCCCCGGTCGACTGGATAGGGCTCGTGGAGCTCAGGCGTGACGAGGCGTCGAGGCGGTCGTTCGGCATATCCGCCGAGGCATTGGACGCCGCCGCCCCCGTGGCCATAATAGACACCCCTGGCTGGGGCCCCCTCCCGGCGGTGGAGATCACCGCCAAGATGGGCATCGAGTCCCTCGCGGACCCGAAGCTCGAGGAGGCCACCAAGGAGGTTTACAAGAGCGGGTTCCACAAGGGCGTGATGAACGCCTCGTGCGGCGCCTTCGCGGGGCAGCCGGTCGAGCGCGCCAAGGACGCCATCAGGGAGGAGCTCCTGGCCAGCCGCCAGGCGGCCGTCATGCACGACCTCTCCGAGGAGGTCCTGTGCAGGTGCGGGGGCAAGGTGTACGTCAAGAAGATACCGGACCAGTGGTTCATCGACTACGCCAACCCCGGGCTCAAGGAGCGCTCGAAGGAGCACGCCTCGACCATGGACATCCTCCCAAAGGAGTATCGCGACAACATCCCGAACGTCATAGACTGGTACAGGGAGCGCGCCTCGGTCCGCCTGGGGAACTGGCTGGGGACCAGGTTCCCGTACGACCCCAAGTGGATAATAGAGGCCATAGCCGACAGCACACTGTACCCCGTCTACTACATCATCTCGATGTACGCGAACCAGGGGATGGTCAGGCCGGAGAGCATGACCGAGGACTTCTTCGACTACGTGCTGCTGGGCGAAGGCACCGCGGAGGAGGTCCGGGCGGCCACTGGTGTGCCGGAGGCGACCCTGGAGAAGATCAGGGCGGAGTTCGAGTACTGGTACCCGCTCGACGTCAACCTGGGCGGGAAGGAGCACATGACCGTCCACTTCCCGGTGTTCCTGATGAACCATGTCGCGGTCCTGAGGCCGCAGCACTGGCCCAAGGGGATACTGGTCAACTGGTACATCACCATGAGCGGGGGCAAGATATCCAAGTCCAAGGGCGGGGCCCGCCCCATCCACGACGCCGCGGAGAGGTTCGGGGTGGACGCCCTGAGGCTCTTCTACGCGCACATCGCATCCCTCTACGTCGACGTGGTCTGGGAGGACGAGCGGGTCGAGCACTATAGTGACAGGCTCGAGCGGACATGGGCCCAGGTCCATGAGATGCTGTCAATCGACTCCGAGGAGCCGACCCCCCTGGACGGCTGGCTCGACGCGAGGCTTCGGTCCCGACTGTCGAGGCTGAGCTCGTACATGAGGGAGTACGATGTCCGGTCATACTCGAACGAGGTCTACTTCGAGGTCCCGCAGGACTTGAGGTGGTACGTGAAGCGCGGCGGAAGGAGCAGGACGGCGGTCCGGAAGGCTGTCGAGACATGGGTCACCCTCATGGCTCCGGTCACGCCCCACATCGCGGAGGAGCTCTGGGAGGCCATGGGCAACGAGCGGTTCGTGTCCACGAGGCAGATCCCGGAGGGCGTCGTCACGGACGACGTGCTCAGGGAGGAGGCGAACGAGAAGCTGGTCGAGGGGCTCGTGGCCGATGTCTCCGAGATACTGAAGGTCACCGGCGTCAAGCCCGTGAAGCTCGTGGTCATGACCGCCCCGGGGTGGAAGCGGGACATGCTGAGGGACGCCCTGTCCCAGCCGAAGGGCAAGCTCGACATCTCGTCGCTCATCAAGTCCACGATGGCGAAGGTCAAGGCCCCTGGCGCGAAGAAGGAAGTGCCCGCATACGCCAAGGAACTCGCCTCGGCCCTGGGCACCTCGTCGGAGCAGGACAGGAAGGCCATGTCCCTCGACATCGACGAGCTGTCCGTCCTGAGGGGCGCGTCGCCCTTCCTGAAGGAGCAGTTCGGGTGCGAGGTGGCCGTGTTCCCCGCGGACGACCAGGACAGGGAGGACCCGAAGGGCAAGGCCAAGTTCGCGAGGCCAGGCAGGCCCGCGGTCTACATCGAGTGACGAACGGGCGACCTCAACGTTACGGCGCGCGCAAGGCGATACGAAAGGATTAAGACGAATCGGACTACTTATCGCCACACTGGTTGCTACCATGCGCCCCCTCACAACCGCAATCGCACTGATGCTCTGCGCCGTGCTGCTCGTCGTCCCGTCCTCGGTCGCGGAGGCCCAGGACGGCGACTCGGTCTCTATCACCACGAAGATGGTCCTGACGGCGTTGGACTCGCTGGACGGCAGCGGCCATGTGCAGTACAGGTTCGAGGGCGCTGCCGCGTTGGACCTCAGACAGGGCGTGATCACGTCGTACGACTCGAGCAGGAACCTCGCCCTGGAGGCCAACGAGGCGCTCAGGTTCCTCTCCGACCTCGGTGACGAGATCGAGGGCGGGATGTACTGGGGCGTGACGATACTCAACCCGACGAACTACTCCGCCATGACCGAGTCGGAGGTCGTGAACCGCACGACCGGCCTGGTCGGCTCGGTGCTCTCATCGCCTGAGCCTGTGGAGTTCGGCTACGATTTCGACGCGGGCGGCGAGGTCTCGTCGAGGCTCCTGAGCCTCTCGGAGCTGTCGGCGAGGACGTTCCTAGGCTCGGTCGAGACGGTCGCGGGATACACCTTCGAGGGCATGCTGAAGCTGAGCGACAGGGTCACCGTGTTCGGCGTCTCGAGCTACACCAGTCCGGACCTCATCGACGGCACCATATCAGAGCTGAGGACGCCTCTGGGCAGCGTCATGTGGTACTCGTTCACGGCCGAGCTGGGCCCAGCGTTGACGATCAACAGCGAGGCGCTCACATTCGAGTGGTTCAACTGGCTCGAGAACCAGCAGATCGCGTTCGTGGTGCTGGTCGTCGGCTGCCTCCTCATCATGCGCGCGCCGGCCAAGAGATACGAGAAGTACAAGCTCGAGCACCCGAAGAAGTACAGGAAGTCGGCCAAGCCCCTGGTGTCCGTCAGGGTGTTCTCGTGGTCCATGCTCGTGCTCCTGTCAGTCCTATACCTCCTCCCGTCATTGCTGTCTTCCTTCGACAGGAACCTGCTGATATACTCGTCGTACCTCTATCTCCTGGTCCCATCTGCGGTGATAGGGACTCACTTCTTCACGAGGTCCATGTACGCGCGGGCCTCCACGCGGATCCCGGAGGACGTGGTCATAGAGGTCAAGCAGGCGTATGTGGGCCCCGAGGCCGGCCCCGGGGATGTCAGATGCCAGATATGCATGATGCCCCTCGACGCCGAGGTGGACATGTACCAGTGCTCCTGCGGCTTCTCGATGCACAACACGTGCGCCCACAGGTCGCAGACATGCCCGCTCTGCGGCACGGTCCTGTTCCCTGAGCAGACGCGTTCGGTCGAGTGCAGGGCGTGCAAGGAGACGTTCCTCACATCGGTCGAGGAGGACCCGTTCCTGCTCCAGTGCACCAAGTGCGGAGCGTTCCAGGAGGAGATCAAGGTCGGGAAGAACTACCTCGTGGTGGACGTCGACGGGAAGAGGGCGTACAACATGCTCAGGTCCATGGGCATGTCCGGCCGGCCCGCGATGGTGCTCACATCGGAGTTCCCGGGCAAGGTCAGGGAGGAACACTCCCTGGGGGACGACTTCGAGGTCAAGTGGTTCACAGAGACCACCGGCGACATCGACAGCGTCGACATCAAGGGGCTCGAGGCGGACGCCATGGAGACCATATCGACATTCCTCATGACGACCAAGCGCTCGGGCCTGCTCCTGGACTGCGTCGAGTCCGTCATCTCCAAGAACAGCTTCGGCGAGGCCCTGGCGTTCATCAAGCGCATCAACGACCTGGCAAGGGTCCACGGCGCCTCCGTGATCATGTGGTTCGACAGGGGACGGATACCCGAGGGCCAGGCGAAGTCGCTCAGCGACGAGTTCGACGAGGTCCACGACTACCTCTGACGCCGCCGGACCAGCGCTCGTACATGTCGTTCTCGAGGCCGAGCGCGTCCAGCACCCTGCTCACGACGAAGTCCACCATGTCGTCCACGGTCTTCGGTTTGGGGTAGAACGCGGGGCAGGCGGGCAATATGACCGCGCCGGCCGCGGAAAGTCTCTCCATGTTGGCTAGGTGTATCGTGGAGAGGGGGGTCTCGCGCACGACGAGAACGAGCCTGCGCCGCTCCTTGAGCGCGACGGAAGCCGCCCTCGTGATGAGGTTGTCCGCGATGCCGCACGCGATCTTGGACATAGTCGACGCGCTGCACGGCGCGATGACCATCGCGTCGAACTTGACGGAGCCGGACGACACCGGGGCGGCGAGGTCGGAGTTCGAATAGTGCTCGTCCCCCAGCGCCTCGATCTCCGCGCGGCCCATGCCAGTCTCGTGCTCGGCTATGGCCGCGGCGTCGTCAGAGACGATGACCGTCTTGTGGCCTGGGAGCACCTGGAGCAGCCGCGTGCCATATACGCTCCCGGAAGCCCCGGTCAGGGCGACTACCGTCCTCACGGGGCCGGCTTAGGTCATCCCGATGACAAAAGCCTTTTGGGTGGCGACGCATGCCAGAGGTGATTCGGACGGCGTGTCTGGCGTTCCCGCTGCGCGGCAAGGGTTTAAATACGAGCACCATCTTATCCGCGTTTTGCCACCTATGTGGCACATGGACCAGACATCTGCATTTCGCTTGAGGTAATCCGATGGCTACAGCGTTTGACGTACCCGCAAACAAGCTCATACCGAAGATGGCGGACGAGCTCAAGAAGCTCGAGACGGTCAAGCCCCCCGAGTGGGCGGCTTTCGTCAAGACGGGCCGGCACAAGGAGAAGAGCCCGATGCAGGAGGGCTGGTGGTACATCCGGTCCGCGGCCATGCTCCGCAAGATATACATCGAGGGCCCGATCGGCACGACCAGGCTCGCGGCCATGTACGGCGGCTGCGCCGACAGGGGCTCGAAACCCGACAAGGCCGTCCGAGGTTCAAGGTCCATCTCCAGACACACTGTCCAGCAGCTCGAGAAGAGCCAGCTGATACAGAAGGAGAAGGACGGCGGCAGGGCTGTCACCGCCAAGGGGAGAAAGCTGGTCGACTCGTTGGCCACGCAGGTCCTCAAGGAGATGGCGGCCCAGAACCCGGAACTCACTAAGTATCTGTGAGTGAGCCAGTATGGCAGACGACTCAGAGCTCGATGCATTGAGACAACGGAAGCTCCAGGAGCTTCAGGTCAGGGCGCAGCAGGAATCGATGGCGCAGGAACAGGCCAAACAGGTGGACGCGCAGAGGTCCATGGTCATGCGTCAGATACTGACGCCAGAGGCGCGGGAGCGTCTGGCGAACCTGCGGATGACCCGCCCGGACCTCGTGGAGCACGTGGAGAACCAGCTGGTGATGCTGGTCCAGTCCGGCAGGGTCACGGACAAGATAGACGACTACACCCTCAGGCAGCTGCTGAGGCGGATAATGCCAGCGAAACGCGAGATCAAGATTGAGAGGAGATGACGATGGCCACGCACAAGCCACACGCGAGGAAACTCAGGCTGATGAGGGCGACCAAGAGCAACAGGAGGGTGCCCGCCTGGGTCATGATGCGGACGAACAGGAGCTTCCTGAGGCACCCCAAGAGAAGGCAGTGGAGAAGGACCAAGCTGAAGGTGTGAGGTGTCTGGAATGGCTGAAGAGGTCGAGATGGTGTTCACTGTCCCGTTGACTATCACTCGGAATGTCCCGAAGACCAAGCGCGCCCCGAGGGCGGTCAAGGAGATCAAGGACTACGTGAGGCAGCACCTCGCGGACAAGACCATGCCCAAGGACGAGGTCCCAGAGAAGGACGTCTGGATCGACTACAAGCTCAACGAGCTCCTGTGGTCCAGAGGGATAGAGCACCCCCCGAGGAAGGTCCGCGTGAAGGCGATACGGTTCGAGGACGGCCTCATCGAGGTCTCTCTGCCGGAGGAGTAATCCTCCTGGAGTAGGGCCTGATGCTTAGGCTAGTCACTGTTTTCGGCAGCTCGTACCTGGGCGTGTATTGCACAGCGAACGAGCGCTACGCGCTCGTGGCTGAGGGGGCGGAGCCGTCCTTCGTCAAGGACATCGAGGAGGTCCTGAAGGTCGAGGTCGTTCGGACGTATATCGCGGGATCCACGCTCGTGGGCTCCCTCGTCGCATTGAACTCGAACGGCATGGTGGTCACGAACTTCGCGGAGAAGCAGGAGCTTGCGAAGCTCCCGAAGGACCTCAGGGTGGGCGTGATGGAGGAGAAGCTGAACGCGGCTGGCAACAACATAGTCGCGAACGACAAGGCCGCCTTCGTCCACCCCGCGGCGTCGAGGTTCTCCCTGAGGGCCATCGAGGACGCCTTGGGGGTCGAGGTGCACAGGGGGTCCATCGCGGGCATGGAGACCGTCGGGTCAGTGTGCCTCGCGACATCCAAGGGCGTCGTGTGCCATCCGAGGACCTCCGAGGACGAGCTGAAGATGCTGTCGTCGCTATTCGGTGTCCCGGCCTCCGTGGCGACGCTTAACTATGGCACTCCATATCTTGGCGCGTGCGCTGTCGCGAACAGCAAAGGCGCCTGCGTGGGTTCCCGCTCGACCCCGATAGAGCTCGGCCGCCTAGAGGACGGCCTGATGTTGTACTGATCCCGTCACGGCGAGAACAGCCAGATCTCCGTGCCAGACTCGGGCAGGTCCTCCAGCGAGAAGTCCACTTCGTTCCCCACCTTGACTATCTGGTCCTTGGCGCATAGCGCCAGGAAGTCCTGGACGGGCTTGATTGACAGTGAGAGCCCCTGCGTCCTGTAGTGCATCGGCACCGCGACCTTCGGCGCGATCCGATCCACGGTCCGCTTGGCGGCCTCAGGGCCTATCGTGAACACGTCCCCCACGGGGACGAAGAGGAAGTCGACGGGGGCGACCCGCTCCACGGTGGCGTCGTCGAGCTCGTGACCGAGGTCCCCTAGGTGGCAGAACGACATCCCGTCCAGCTCGAACCTGAACATCACGACCTTGCCGCGCTTCGCCCCGCCGGCGTCGTCGTGGCTCACCTCGACGCCCTCGACCCTGACTCCCTGCTCGACCGTCATGACCGGCGTGGATAGCACGCGAGCGTCCTGCTTCTTGACGATCCTCGCGCAGTTGTGGTCGAAGTGGTCGTGGGACACGAGCACCAGGTCCGCCTTCGCCCTCGGAGGCGCGATGCCCAAGGACTTGCCGTCGTGGGGGTCGGTGACGACCTGCACGCTACCGGCTATCTCAAAACATGAGTGGCCATGCCATCGGATGCGCAATAGTGAGCCCCCAGGGTCAGGTAATCAAGGACTCCGTACTTAACTCAGACGGTGCGGTCCCGCGGGTTCTTATCCCTTGACCTTCCGGACCGTCCTGACCTTCCTCGTGGGCTGTTCCGCTTGGACGGGCTCCTGAGGCGCGGGCGCGGCCGGCCTTACCTTCCTCAGCGGAGGGGCGGTCGCCTCCTCGTCACGCACCTGGGGCGCCGGCTCGGGCGCAGGTGCGGGCTGCGGTGCGGGGATCGGCCCCTTCACGTTCCTGATCTTCCGGATCTTCTGGGTCTCCTCGCTGAGGTCCCTCACTTGCACGGGTGCGGGGGCGGGCGGGCGCTCGCGCGTGGGCTCGCTCACGGGCGGTTGCCTCTCCAGGCTCGGCGCTGGGCTCTCCCTGTCGATCAGGTACTCCGACGCGCGGACGACCTTGGGCTGTTCAGGCTCCTCGGGCTCGGGCTGGCGTGCTACCGCCTGGGCCTCCTCCGCCTTCTGCTGTACCGGGTTCACGAGGGTGGACTCTATCTTGTGGTTGACCGTGCCAGGTGTGAACTTCTGCTTCTCGAGGAGAAGGTCGCGCTCGAGTTTCTCTATCTGGAGGATCCACTCGTCCTCCTCCTCGAAATCCCATCCGCAGAACTCGCAGATGTGGGCCTCCAGCGACACGCCCAGACCGCAGCTCGGGCACTCCTTCTTAGGTTCGCCGCGGTCCATTTTCTTAGCCATCGCGTAGATAATTCTAGTGTCATTATATAAGCACTTCTACGGCGCCGTCGGGCGCCCCGCCAGTATGTCGGACAAGCATAGTAAAATACCTTGGCTCGTGATTACTGGACGGACATGAAGACACTTGTGCTCTGCGTCGACAGGGACGACGACCTCGGCGTCAAAGCGGGCGTGAACGGGCCAGTCATCGGGAGGAAGGAGAACCTCGACGCGGCGCTCGCTCTCGGCCTGGCCGATCCAGAGGATGTGGACATGAACACCATCTTCTCGGGCCTGCAGCTATATGACGACCTGACGAAGAAGGGCATCGAAGCCGAGATCGCCACTATCTCCGGCGATTCGCACGTCGGCTTCCAGTCAGACCTGATCCTGAGGGCTCAGCTAGAGAACGTCCTCGAGATCGTGAAGCCTGACGGCGCCATCCTTGTCAGTGACGGCGCAGAGGACGAATACATCTACCCTGTCATATCGTCCAGGGTGAAGATAGACTCTGTACGGAAGGTCTACGTCAAACAGAGCAAGAGCATCGAGGGAACCTACTACATGATCGTGAAGACGCTCCAGGACGAGAAGATGAGGCGCCGGTGGGTGGTCCCACTCTCCCTCCTCTTCATAATACTGGGGGCGTTCTCCTTCGCGACGAAAGTCCTGCAGTTCTACAAGAGCAACTTCGAGGAGATAGGGCTCCTGTCCCAGATGGCGTTCGGCGTGGTGGGCGTCGTCCTCGGGCTCTACCTCGTGGGCTGGGCCTACAGATGGGGAGAACTGTTCGCTCAGAGGATGACCAATACGAAGCGGTCCCTCAGGCAGGGAAGCCTGGCCATACCGTTCGCCATCATCGGCTTCGTGATCGCCGTCGTGGGGATCCTCATAGGCTACGACCTCGCGATGGCCTATAGAGCGTCGCTCCTGGAGCACGATCGGAGCCTTGCGATATCCATACTCATATTCGTGTCTGGCGCGGTCTGGTTCGTCGTCTTCGGCGTGTTCTGCTACGAGAGCGGGAAGTCGGTCACGGCCTTCCTCCAGACAGGCAAGATCCGCTGGTCGTTCATCGTGATGATGGTCTCGGTGCTCGCGACGGGCTTCATCGTCCAAGGGTCCGCGGACGCGCTCTCGTTCTTCGTCGGGCACGGGGATTACGACATCATCATCATACTGGCCGAGATCATCACTGGCATCCTCATAGCTATATTCAGCTCGGTCCTCAACGCCTCGCTCAGGTCGGAGTCGTCCAGGAAGGGTTCGACCTCAGGGGCGTGAGCCGCTGAGGCTCGACACATGGCTCCCGATGTACAGGGAGATATGCGGGGAGTTCGGGTACGACGAGGAGGCCGACGCCAAGAGCGCGGACCTGCTCTCGTCCATCCTGGCTTCCCGAGTGGTCCCGACGCTGAGCGACCTGGAGTCGATGTGCCCGACGAGCGTGACAATATGCGGAGACGGTCCGTCCCTGAGGGCGGCGCTCGCGGAACACCCTCCCGAGGGATATGTCGTGGCTGCGGACGGCGCGACCACCGCGCTCATGGAGGTGGGCCTCGCCCCTGACGCCATAGTCACGGACATGGACGGCGCTATCGAGGACCAGTTGAGGGCGAGCGCGGGCGGCTCTTTGGTGTTCGCGCACGCGCACGGGGACAACACGCGCGCTGTCAGGGAGGTCGTGCCAAGGTTCAAAGGCCCCGTCGTGGGGACATGCCAGGGCCCTCCTACGAGCGGGTTGGTCAACCTCGGGGGGTTCACGGACGGAGACCGCGCCGCGTGTATCTTCTCCGGGCTGGGCGCACGGCGGATCGTGTTGATGGGGTTCGATTTCGACAGGCCCTCCCCGAAACCGATGAGGTCCCCGGACGTGAAGGCGCGCAAGCTCAGATGGGCCAAGAGGATACTCTCGACGCTCTCGGAGCAGGGCGTCACTATCGAGGGCCTCTGACTCCGGTCGCGGCCGCCTCGAACACGTACGACACATTTTTAGCACCGTAGGGAGTTCACGTCGCCGGGACTGGGATGACTGTTGTCACCATGCAACAGGTTGAACTCGCGTTGAGGAAGACCCTCGGCAAGAAGGGCATGTCCGACGAGGACGTCAAGCGCATGGCCGAGTACGTCATGAGTTTCTTCGGGTACACGGACGAGGTCACGGACAACCAGCTCACGCCCCAGGACCGCGACGTGTTCTACATGCTGGAGGAGGAGGGCCTCCTGACGACCACCCAGGAGGAGGTCCTGCTCAGGAAGGGGAAGCTGTGGAGGACGCACTTCTGGATACTCAAGAAGGACCAGATACTGCGGCTCGCGACATCGGACGAGGACGGGAAGGCCAAAGACGCGGCCAAGGAGGACGTCTACGACCAGCTCTCGGACGAGGAATGGGCCAGGCACAGGCCTTCGATGTCAGGGCCGGCCGAGGACAAACCCCCCAAGGATGAAACGAATTAATACCAGTATCCTCATGGCGTCAAAGCTGGTCGCTCTCACATGAACGGTTATCTCATAGCCCTCATAATCGTGTCCGCGTGGATCGCGGCGGTGTACTATCTACACAAGACAAAGTGGTTCGAGCGGCACGACATGAGCCTCATGGGCCCCATGGTCATGTGGAGGACCCGGAAAGGCAGGGAGTTCATAGACCGGGTGGCGTCCAGGAGGCGCGTCTGGTCGTTCTACGGGAAGATCTCGCTCTGGATATGCGCAGGCGCGATGGTCACAATCATGCTCCTGCTGCTCTGGGAGGCGACGATCGTCCCCCAGATAGAGAAGGCGCCGTCGCCCGAGCTCATACTCGGGATACCCGGGATAAACCCCGTCATACCACTCGGGTATGGCATACTCGGCCTCGTCGTCGCCATCGTGGTCCACGAACTGGCCCACGGCATAATGACCCGGCTCGGGGACATGAAGGTCGTCTCGCTCGGCCTGCTGTTCTTCGTGTTCCCCGTCGGCGCGTTCGTCGAGCCAGACGAGGCCGCGCTCCAGAAGGCCCCGAGGATCAAAAGGGCGAAGGTCTTCGCCGCTGGTCCGGCCAGCAACCTGATACTCGCGGTCGTGGTGCTCGGGCTCTTCTCAGGAGTCATGATGGCCTCCGTCGAGCCGGTGCACGATGGCGCGCTCGCGACCGGGGTCGTCGAGGGGTCTCCAGCGTATCACGCCAACATCTCGCAGACCTGTGTCATCATTTCCGTGGGCGGGTACTCTGTAGCGTCGCCTGACGACATCGACTCGCTCTCGGGGTTAGACCCGGGCGAGCTTGTGTCCGTCGACTACTACTTCGCTGGTGATTTGGAGACCGCTGAGGGCGTCGCGTACGGCATGGTCATATCGTACGCGGTCGAGGGATACGCCGCGCACGACGGAGGACTGGAGGCGGGAATGGTCCTCGCGAGCCTCAACGGCATCGTGATCAGGAACATGGACGACCTCAGGGGCGCGATGGACATCACCTCGGCAGGCCAGGCGGTGAATGTCTCGGTCCTGAGCTACAACGAGACCTTGGACGAGTTCGTGACGGACGAGGGGATAACCTCGCTCACGCTGTCCAACAAGTACGATTTCTACTCCGAGTACTACCCTGACGAGAACGACGAGTCCTTCCAGGGCGATGGGTACCTGGGTGCGGGTTTCCTGCCCCTCGGACTCAACCTCCGCGATGCGGACCACTACTCCGCGATGCTCGCTAACCCGTTCGAGGACGACAACACCTTGGACGAGTTCTCGAGGTCGTGGCTGACTCTGATCGCCCTGCCGTTCCTGGACCTCGCGCCTATCCAGTCTCCCGTGACCGACCTGTACGAGCCGTCCGGCAGCCTGGCGTGGATGCCTGATGGTGCCTTCTGGGTCCTGACGAACTCGCTGTATTGGATATTCTGGCTCAACCTGATGATCGGGCTGACCAACGTGCTGCCCGCGGTGCCACTCGACGGCGGTTATCTGTTCCGGGACATGTTCGACTATGTCGTCAGCAAGGTGCGGCCGGCTTACAAGTCCGACCAGAGGGAGAAGGTCGTGTCCTCGATCACGATGGCGTTCGCCCTGGCCGTCCTCTTCCTGATACTCTGGCAGCTCGTCGGCCCGACGATCATGAACTGACGATACTGTTTTATTACCGAATCTGTTACCAAGTCCGGTAGCATGTTCTCGCCTGAGAAGGACCTGAGGGACCTCGTCATCGAGGTGCTCAAGAAGGACCCCGCGTCCATCAGCGGCCTGTCCAGGGAGCTGGCCGGCAGGGGCGTCAAGATGCACCGCCTGGAGCTCACGGGGTACCTCAAGGCGCTCGCGGACCTCGACATACTCAAGGAGAAGGAGATCAAGCCCTCGAAGGTGTTCTCCGTCTCGGGGACCAGGGACCGGAGCCTCTACGAGATGGTCGGCGACCGCGTCAACGCGATGCCCGGCACCTCCACCGAGCGGGCGACGATCGCCGCGTACTGCCTCCAGAGGCTCTTCAAGAGAGCGGTCTTCGACATGGAGGTAAGGAGGTGCGGCGTCGACGGCATCGCCGAGGGGAGGAAGGCGACGCCGGAGGAGAGGGCGGAGGCGAAGTCTATCCTGACGAGGATGGGGTACAAGGTCCCGAACAGCGACATCCCCACGGTCGTCGAGTCGGAGTTGGAGCCCCTGTTCGTGAGGGTCCTCGCGGACATAGTGGTCGACAGGTTCGGTCTCCGCTCCCACGCGAAGGAGACCGTCCAGATGAAGCTGTGAGACACGCATTTTATTTACATGCTGGGGCGTTAGCCTGTCCGTGGAGCTGGCAGAGATCGTGAGAGCCGTGAGGTCGTACCGGGGCGTCGCCCGGAAGGCTCCTATCGAGTCGGTCGCGCGCGGTCTGATCCCTGGTCGGTCGGGGAGCCTGCTCGCCGCTCTCGGCGAGGACTCCGCCGCCATCAAGCACGGGAGCGAAGTGCTCCTCCTCGCGGCGGACGGTATCATACAGGACCTCGTCGACAAGGACCCGAGGTGGGCTGGATACTGCTCCGTGCTCGTCAACGCGAACGACATCGCGGCGATGGGAGGGCTGCCCGTCGCGGCCGTCAACGTACTGTCTTGCGGGGATGCTAGGGTCAGGTCGAGCCTGGTCAAGGGTATGAGGGAGGCCTGCGACAAGTTCGGCGTGCCGATGGTCGGAGGGCACCTGCATCCAGACACGCCCTACGCGGCGGTCGATGTGGCGATGCTCGGCAGGACCACTCAATCCCGATTAGTCCTCAGCAGTGGCGCCAGGGCCGGCGACAGCGTGGTGTTCGCGATGGACATCGACGGGAGATTCACTCCCGGAATCCCCTATTCGTGGGACACGACCAGCCGCAAGAGCCCCGAGGACGTGCAAGCCAGACTGGAGACGATGCACGAGGTCGCCCCGATGCTGAGCGCGGGGAAGGACATCAGCAACCCCGGCGCCCTCGGCACCCTGGGCATGCTCCTCGAGGCGAGCTCCAAAGGGGCTCAGGTCGATGTGGACAGGATCCCGCGGCCAGCGCGCGAGGACCTTCTCCAATGGCTCCTGGCGTACCAGGGTTGCGGCTTCGTCGTCACGTGCGACCCGAAGAAGGCTGACAAGCTGTGCTCCAGGTTCGAGTCAGCCGGTCTCACGGCTGGTGTCTGCGGCCGAGTCGAGCCTGGCAGACGGCTGAGGTTGCGCCTGGGTGGCGATGAGGAGACGTTGTTCGACTTCTCGAAGGACCGGTTCGGTTGTTCAGGTGCGCAAAAGATATGAACTGGCACCAGCTTCATGTGTTAACTAGAGAGCGAGAAACACGGCAAAACAGCGGTTAGCAGCCAATCCGAGAGGGCGCCTAAACGCTCGGGTAGGTTAAGCTAGTAAAAGGGTGCTGTCACGCTGCGGCATCCACCGTGCTCGACTCTCTCTTTCATCTCGCTGGCAATCAGTGGATATCAGAATGCGGCGGGACGCGCGTGATGGATGGAATAGAAGTGCTAGGCCACTGGGGTTGCCGGCCTCCCCTGTGTCAGCTACCCATCGACCTCCTCGACCCCGCTTCCCGGTGAGCGTTGATAGTCCGCGGTAAGGCTGCTCCCGTCAGGGCCTAACCCGATCCCCGCGGCAAGGGTCGACGCCCCCGCTCTCCAGCAAGGGCGAACAGCCGCCTTCGACCCCATCGGACAGGATCTCACTGTTGGTCGTTGGACTGGCACCGGTTCGGTTGCGACGTCCCCAGCTGTCACCCCCACTGTCGACGATTTTGGTGTACAAGGACACGCCGAACGTCCCGGTCAAGCCTAGCGTCCGTCATTAGAGATGAACTTGTAGATGGTCTTTTGCATGTCCTCTCCGCGACTTGGAAACAGAGTCTAGAGCGGATGGCCGCGAGGAGGGCAACGATGCTCGACACGCCTTTCCGAAATCGGCGGCCAGGTGTATTGAGATGTCCAGGCATCTTAATATAGCATTAAGTCCGTGTCACCGAATCGTTCGGGAGGACGAGTTGGGCGTATGCCCCTTTGCCGACCGAATACGACTAGGGGATGAATGGGGCTGTTGAACCATGGTTTGGGGTAGGAGATTCATAGCGCTAGCCTTGTGTGCCTCGATGTTCTTCGTGGCCATCTTCGCGCCCGTTGTGGGCGTCAGGATGGTTGAGGGTGCGTCGCTGGCCGATATAACGATGACTGTAGGGACGATACAGGATCCAGGTACGCTCAACCCGTTCTCGATGGTGTTGAGCATGGCCTACACGATATCTTTCCTGATGTATGACACGCTCAACTCCGTGGAGCCAGACCTCTCCAGCGGCCCGCAGCTCGCGACCTCGTGGTACCACGACCAGGCGGGCACCACATGGCACTACAACCTCACTCATGACGCCTACTGGCACGATGGCGAGCAGGTCTTCGCTGACGACGTGGCGTTCACGTTCAACATGATAATCAACAACAGCGAGGTCTGCGCCCTCTGGATCGACTATCTCGCCAATGTGACTGAAGTCGTTGCGGAGGATGACTTCACCGTGCGCATCACGACCGAGGTCCCGAAGGCGACCATGCTGAGCTTGAACGTCCCGATACTCCCGAAGCACATATGGGAGCTCATACCCGTGGACCAGCTGGACAAAGTCGACTACTGGAAGAACACGGCGTACTTCCCGACCGGACCGGTAGGCTCAGGCCCGTTCATCCTGGATGAGTATGTCAAGGACGACTTCATCCGGATGCTTACCAACACCAACTACTTCATCGATGTGGCGGAGTTCGACATACTGATGTACAAGGTGTACCTCGACGAC
>JAUPMC010000050.1 GCA_030836605.1 Thermoplasmatota archaeon
CGCGGATGGACTTGTTGTCGCGGGGTTCTCCCGCACCGAGCGGCCCTCAGAAGCCGCCCTTGACCTTGTTCCTGTCGATCTTGATCGACCTGGGTGTGACCATGAGCAGGTTCTTGCCGACGCCGGCGACATCGCCGTCGACGTCCCTGGCCACGTTCTTCAGCTCGGAGGTCAGGCGCTTCATCGTCAGGTCGTCGTTCGCGACCGATGTGTAGTCGAGGATCAGTATGTTGCCCGCGTAGACCTGGCTGGTCAGGTTGGCAAGGTCCTCGTACCTGAACATCTCGCCGACCTTCACAACGGTCTTGGCGCCCTCTGCGTCGAACACGCCTTCGTCCTCGAAGACCATGTCCGTCAAGTCAATGTACTGCTCTGCTCCCATCGTCTCCCTCGTCTCGGACTCTGTGGTCCCGGAGAAGGGTTTCTTCTTGAGAATCGTCAAGTGCATCCCTCGCCAGTGTAATAACGTTGTTCGGATATAAAATCTACTGGTCGGGCTCGACCGGCTCCTCCTCCTCTTCCTCGACCTCGTCGACAAGCCATAGCTTGTCGCCCACGAAGTGCACCGACGAGACGGCCTTGCCCTTCGTTTTCGACCTCATCGCCTCCCCAGGGACCAGCGCCCTCCCGATCGCGAGCGGGCGCTTGTTCCTCTCGTCCCTTATCCAGACGAAGTCGCCCTCGGCTATCGTCGGGTCCGCATCCACGATCCCCGGGCCCATGACGTCCGCCCCGTTCGCGACGAACTTGACGGCGCCCATGTCCACCGTCACGTATCTCCTCGACGCGGCGTACCTCAGGAACCCCCTGACCGTCAGGAACGGGACCCCTTCGATGACCACCGCGAGCACCTTGCCGTCGACGATGACCGCGTCGAAGTCCGGGGCCTCGGCCATGTCGACCGTGTCCAGGCTTGAGAAGACCTTCGCCCCCGTCGCCCCCTCTATGCTGGCGGCCAGGGCCGCGATCTCCTTCTGCCTCATCCTGTGCCTCTTCCGCAGACGTATCTCGGTCATGGCGCACCCTCGCCTTTGTCCTCTGGGGCTTTCTCACTCCCTCCGCGGCGCAATGCCTCGTTCGCCCGTTTGACGAGCGCGACCGCGCCGGGCTCGGACGAGTCTATCCCCAGGGCGGTCCTCGCCGCGTCCAGGGCGCCCTTCGCGTCGCCCAGCCTCAGCCTCACGCGCGCGAGTGACTCGGCGGCCTGGTAGTCGCTCGGCCGGGACTCGAGCAGGCGGGAGTACTCGGACTCCGCGGCCGCCATGTCCCCGTGGGCCTCGGCGAGCTCGCCCCTGAACTTGCAGGACAGCTCGCACGAGAGACCGGACAGGAGCTCGATGACCTCGTCCTCCGGGATGCCCGCGCGCCAGTAGGCCATGGCCTCCAGGTAGGCCACCCGGTCGCGGTGCTCCCCTGACTTCGGGAGCCCCTCGAGCACCTTGAGCGCCTCGTCGTGCTTGCCCCTGTCGAGCAGGAGCTCGGAGTAGTCGAGGAGGACCTTCGGGTCGTCCGTCCGCTCCATGGCTGATTGCAGGCCGTCTGGGACGGGCGTGCTGGGCGTGAGCCTCAGGCCCCTGATGAACTCGGAGGCGATGCCAGGGTCGTATGCCCTGGCGGTCATCGCGTCGCCGAGCAGGTAGAACGCCTCCTCGAACCTCCCGAGCCGCATGAGGACCTCCGCCTTCCGCCTGAGCTGCGCGGACTCCCCCTGGGAGCCGTTCCGCATGGGCGGGAAGTGCCTGAGGGCGGTCCTGTAGGAGACCTCCGCGCCGACCATGTCCCCCGTGGCGGATAGTATGTCCCCCCTGTCCGCCCATCCGTCGGCGTACCCGGGGTTGACCGCGAGGGACTCCTCGATCGAGCTGAGGGCCTCGTCCCACCGGCCCAGCTGCCGGGCTATCCTCGAGCGCGCCTTCCACGCCTCGTCGTAGTCCGGGTTGAGAGTTATCGACTCGAGTACGAGGTCGTACCCCTCCTCAGGACGGCCGGTCATGGACAGGCAGATGCCCTTCGCGTACAGGGCGTAGTCGAAGTCCGGCCGGATCTCCAGGGAGCGCTCGTGGAACGGGATGGCCTCGGTCCACATCCCGAGCTTCTCGAGCGCGTTCCCGATGTTGTTCCACGCGATCTCGTAGTCAGGGTCGACCCTGAGGGCCTCGACGAACCGCGGTATGGACTCCTCGAACCTGCCGAGGTTGTAGAGCGCGTTCCCGTAGTTGTTCCAGAGGACCCTGTCCCTCGGGTCTATCGCGAGGGCCCTCTCGTAGCACTCGAGCGCCTCCGAGAGCCTCTCCGCGCCGTGCAGCGAGTACCCTTTGTTGTACCACGCGTGTTTGTAGCCGGGGTCGACCGCCAGCGCCTTGTCGAACGCCGAGAGCGCCGGCTCCAGGAAGCCCGCGCAGAAGAGGGAGTAGCCGAGGTTGTTGAACATCTCCTTGTCGTTCGGGGACATCGTGAGGGCCTTCTCGAACGTCTGGGCCGCGCGGGCGTAGTCCCCCGCCTCGTGGTACGCCGTGCCCAGAACGGACAGCGCCCGCATCGACTCGCCCTGGAGCCTGATGTGGTCGAGGCACATCTCCGCGGCCTCCGCGCTCAGCTCCAGGTCCAGCAGTATCTCCGCCGCCATGAGCCTCACGGGGCTCTTGCTCGGGCCGGCCTCGACGAGCCTCCTCAACGCGGCCTTCGCCCGCCTCGCCTTGCCGAGCTTCGAGTAGGAATTGGCGAGCCCCGCGAGGTTCTCCAGCCGCGACGGGTTGAGCGACGAGGCCTTCGAGTAGGCGTCCGCGGCATCCTCGTAGAGCTCCCTCGAGTACAGGCAGTTGCCCAGGTTGTGCCACGCGAGCTCGTACCGTGGGGCCCGCCTCACCGCGGCCCTGTAGCTCTCGGTCGCCCGCTCGTACATGCCCAGCGCGTCGAGCGCCGCGCCCTTGTTGTTGTACACGATCTCGCTGTCGATCCCCGCCGCTATGACCTCGTCGAACAGGGAGAGCGCGCGCATGTGGTCCCCAGCGTCGTACGCGGCGTTCGCCTGCTCCAAAAGGGCCGAGCGCTTCGCCTTCTTCGTGTCCGGGGCGGCATCAGAGGGGGTCAAGCGACCTTGCCATGTCGTAATGGGTAGATATCTTTTTTCAGTGGAGACCTTTCACGACGTTTGGCCAAAGCTTATATCCGGATTAGATTATAATTACCCGGAGCTCAAGGAACATGTTGGTGCTGTTCGGACCGGCCCCGAGATCGATAGTGTCGGCCTTCCTGGTGAGCAGGGTGACGGGCGCGAAGCCCACGCCCCGGGACCACGGGAGGCAGTTCTACTTCGACGAGACGACGGACGCGGACAAGGTGGACTACGACGCCACGTACCGCGAGTTCAAGGAGAGGTTCGGCGGGCTCGACTTCCTCGAGGACGAGAAGCTGTACGAGATAGTCGAGGACGAGGTCTTCTGGGCGTCCAGGTACAGGTCCCCGGACAGGTTCATACTCATATTCAGCGTCCTCGCCCAGATCGAGAAGGAGGGGACTAGGGGATACCTCGCCCAGAACAGCCCTGAGTCGAAGGAGTTGAAGGACTGGATAAGGCGCGTGACCTGGGAGTTCCGGAGGGCGAAGGGGTACATGACGCTGCAGGAGGTTGACAAGAACTAGGTCCTCGTGGGGAGGGCGAG
>JAUPMC010000051.1 GCA_030836605.1 Thermoplasmatota archaeon
CCTTATGGCATCAGTATGTAAGCGTGAACCGGCACCGCGTTGACCCTGAACGGCCTCGAGGCGGCGTACTCGGAATCGAGCGACTCCGAGTGTATGAGGAACATGCACGAGGACTGGTTTCCTATGAGCATGCCCTCGCCCACGCTCAGCATGGAGCAGGTGTCTATGCACACCCTGTCCCCGAGCCCGAGCTGCCTCAGGACGGTTATCCTGCCATCCTGCATCTTCAGTCTGGGGGCGCGCTCCTCGATGAGCCTCCTGAGCTTCCTGAGCTCGTCCAGCTTCGAGGGCACGAACAGGACGCCGTCCGCGCCTCTCTCCATGGTCTCGAAGAAGAGTTTTGCCTCCTCCGCGGTCCTCGCGAGCATGAGCAGCTTGCACCCGGTCCCCTGGAAGTGCACGATCAGGTTCTCGAGCGGGATGACCTTCCAGTCCTTGGCCGAGACGACGATGTTCTGGACCCGCTCAGCGGCCTTCTTGGCGGCCGCCTCGTCGGCCTTCTTCCTGACCTCGATGAGCTTGCCGATCCTCTGGCCCTCCTCGAAGAAGTCCGAGCCGTCGAGGATGATGGACCTGAACATGCCTAACTTGGAGAGTTCTCGGTCCCTCTTGTCCAGGACGACAGTGTCGAAGCCATTCTCAAGAGCGGCGAGCACGACCCTCTTACTCGATTCGCCGCTCGGCTGGTGGATGGCCCCGACCCACACCTTGCGGTCGATCAGGGCACTCACCGCCTATAGGCCTCTCCTGGAGGCATCCCCTCGAAGACCACCTTCCGTATGGCCCTCGTGATGCCGGTTATGTCCTCGTGCTGGAAGACGTTCCTGCCGATCGAGACGCCCTTGGCGCCGGCCCTCATCGCGTCGCTCACCATCGTGAGCAGCTCCGCGTCGGAGCCCATCTTCGGGCCCCCCGCTATGACGACCGGGATGGGCGTCCCGCGGACGACCTCCTTGAAAGTGTCCACGGACCCAGTGTAGCTCGTCTTGACGACGTCCGCCCCGAGCTCGGCCGACAGCCTCGCGCAGTGCTTGACGGCGTCGACGTCGAACGCGCTCTTCACGTTCTTGCCCCTCGGGTAGCACATGGCCAGGAGCGGCATGCCGAGCTCCCTGCACCTGTCCGCCACGGAGCCGAAGTCCGCCACCATCCTGTCCTCGTTGTCCCCGCCGAGGTTGCAGTGGATGGACACGCCGTCCGCGCCGAGGGCGGCCGCGTCGTCCGCCCTCGCCACGAGGACCTTGAGGTTCGGGTCCGTCGACATCGACGTGCTCGCCGATATGTGGACGATGAGCCCGAGCCTCGACCCCACGGACGGGCCGACGAAGGGGACAAGGCCCTTGTGAATCACTATCGCCGAGGCTCCGCCATCGGCGAGCTTGTCCACTGTGCTCCGCATGTCCTCTATGCCCTTGACCGGACCGATGGATATGCCGTGGTCCATGGGCACGATGACGGTCTTGCCAGTCCCCTGGTCGAAGATCCGCCTCATCCGAATAGCCTTGCCCGTCATCCAATCACCAATGTCATTCCGTGCTACAGCGTGTCACTGCCTTCTCGATTGTGCTGGACGTATAAGTCCCTTGCCCTTCGGAGGCAGTGCGAAGGCGTACATTAGGTAGCAATATTAATCTATTACTGTACACATGTAGTCATCGATTTCCATGTGGGACAAGATCGCCAACTATTTCGAGAAATATCCGTCCCAGGCCAAGGTCGCCAGATACCTGCTGAGGTACGGGCTCCGGATCGAGAAGGACCATGTCTTCTGTGGCGATGTGAGGATTGCGGACTCCTCACTCGCGAGGGCCGCCGGCGTGGACAGGAGGGTGGTCAAGTCCACCCTGGACACGATCAAGAGGGACCCGACGCTCCTGAAGTTCTTCTCCCAGCTGTGGCCCACGAACCACCTCAAGAACGCGGCGTCGGCCATGGGCTGGAGCGCCATAGAGATCGTGCCGATGAACGCCCACGAGCCCGGCATCATATCGTCCGTGGCCGAGATCCTGTCGAAGTCGCACATAAGCATCCGACAGGCCATCGTGGACGACCCCATGACCTCTGAGGAGCCGAAGCTGTTCATAGTCACCGAGAGCCAAGTGCCGGCGGACCTGATCCCCTTGATACGCCAGGCGAGAGGCGTCAAAGGCGTCACCATCTACTGAGCCCGGACGGGCGCCGCGGTGGTCGGATGCGTTCGTCGGGGGAGCACACGAAGGCCTATGTCGCGATAGGCGTGGCCATGGTGTCCATCTCGTTCGCGTCCATATTCATCAAGTGGAGCGAGAGCGCGCCGTTCGTGATAGCCTCCTACCGCCTCGGGATCACGTGCCTGATCCTCCTCCCCTTCCTGCTGTACTACGGCGGCGTCAAGGTCATGCTCTCCTTCCGGAGGGACGAGTGGCTGCTCATACTCCTCAGCGGAGTGGCCTTATCGTTCCACTTCGGTCTCTGGATAACCTCCCTGGGGCTCACGCTCGTGTCCACGTCCGTGATACTGGTGACCTCTCACCCGATATTCGTCGCCGGGGTGTCACACTTCCTCCTGAAGGAACGGGTGAGGAAGGTCGCGGCCGTCGGGATCGTGATAGCGTTCGCGGGGGTCTGCGTCATCTCCCTGAACGACTACAGGATCGGAGGCGACTCACTCATCGGCGACCTGCTGGCGTTCCTCGGGGGCCTTTGCGCTGGCATATACTTCCTCTCGGGGAGGGTCGCGCGGCGGACCATACCCCTGACGCCGTACGTGTTCTCCGTGTACGGCATATCCGCCCTGGTGCTGTTCGCCTCCGCCGTCGTCGTCGGTGACGAGGTCGTGGTCACGGACAGCGGGGAGCTGACCCTGTTCCTCCTCATGGCCATCATCCCCACGATATTCGGGCATACGATGTTCAACTACGCCCTCAAGAAGGTCCCGGCCCACATCGTATCGACGAGCGTCCTAGGGGAGCCCGTCGGGGCATCCCTCCTCGCGTATCTCCTGCTGCCTGGCGAGGTGCCCAGCGCCTGGATTGTCCTCGGCGGCGCCCTCGTCGTCGGCGGCCTGTACATAGTGCTGACGAGGGGGATGCCGGGGAACGGCGCGCGGAAGGGCCCCCAGGTGGGCAAGGACTCCGCCCCGGCGAACGCGCCTTAACGAACGTCCTCTTGGGCGCCCCCGAACCTGTCATCCGATAATGCTAATAAGCACCGCGTCAACACTGTTATCATGAACCACAACCTCGACGACGTCGACCGGAAGATTCTGAGGGAGCTCCAGACGGACGGCCGGGCGTCGTTCCGGGACATCTCCTCCCGCATAGGCGTGAGCACGCCCACGGTCAGCGCGAGGGTGCAGGCCATGACCGACATGGGCCTCATCAGGGGTTATACCACGGTCCTCGACGCCGATTTGCTGGGCCAGGTGTCCGTCGTGGTGACCGTCGAGGCGAAGCCCTCGGAAGTCGAGAGGGTGTACTCGAGACTGGTCGGGGAGGACATGGTCCGACAGCTCTACGTGCTCTCAGACTCGAGGCTGCTGCTGATGGTCTCCTACTACAACCCGATCAAGTACAAGCAGTTCATCGAGTCCCTTTCGCAGATACCCGAGATAAGGAGCGTCTCGACCTCGATGGTCCTCAAGACGCCGAAGGAGATCCAGAGGGCAGCCCTGACGGACGAGGCGGGCCTGCTCATAAGATGCTACTACTGTGGCCACCTGATACACGACGAGGGCGTGAAGCTGAAGATAGATGGCAAGTACCATTACATGTGCTGCGACGTCTGCGCCAAGCTGTACAAGGAGAAGTACGACAAGCTGAAGAAGTCAGCGTGAGCGTCCGTCCCTTCCCTCAGCACCCGGCCGTGACTGGGATGCCGGATTGTAAGTCCTCACTTCGAGTACTTATCCGGGTTCTTGTCGAACGCGGCCTTGCACCCTGGAGCGCAGAAGAAGTACTCCTTGCCTCTGTACTCCGACTTCCACTTGGCCGTCTTGTGGTCGACTTCCATCTTGCAGATCGGGTCTATCGCCATGTCATCGCCTCGTGACCGTAGTGGGGAACGGAGCCAGGTTCTCAGTTGCGGGGCGTAGAGTGGGGTCTAGCTCCGCTCCTCGCACGAACGATTGCCCGCAGCGGGGATATCTGTTGTCCCTTACCTGTCCTGTAGCGGGCCGGGGCCCCTCGCCGGCCCGCCCACCAAATATCGGCGCGGTTCACAACTCTTATATTCGGTGCCAGGTATGACCGAATCCGACAACTGGTGACATGCAATGGCTATATTCGCGAAGTCGTCCGAGAAAGCCGTGACCCGAGCGATAATCGCAGGCTTCACTAAGGACATGGAGAGGTTCGCCGACTCCGAAGTGATCGTCGTTGGCGGAGGCCCGAGCGGCCTCGTAGCTGCCCGCGACCTCGCCCTCAAGGGCGTGAAGGTCTTGGTCATCGAGAGGAACAACTACCTGGGCGGCGGCTTCTGGGTCGGTGGGTACTTGATGAACACCATCACCATAAGGGCTCCAGCTCACAAGATGCTCGACGAACTCGACATCAAGTACGAGCAGTTCGAGAAGGGCCTGTATGTCACACCTGGACCGCTCGCGTGCTCGAAGCTCATCGCCGCCGCGTGCGAGGCCGGCGCCGGGATACTCAACATGACCGCGTTCGATGACGTCGTCCTGAGGGAGAAGAGCCGCGTCGGGGGCGTCGTCGTGAACTGGACACCCGTGGCGAATCTCCCGAAGCCGATCAGCTGTGTCGACCCGATCGCGTTCGAGTCGAAGCTGGTCATCGACGCGACGGGCCACGACGCGCTGGTCGTGAAGAAGTTGGAGGAGCGCGGGCTGATCAAGACCCCGGGGTTCGGCGCCATGTGGATAGAGAAGAGCGAGGACGCCGTCGTCGAGCGGAGCGGTCTCGCGCACCCGGGGCTGATCGTGGTCGGGATGGCGGTGTCCACGACCTTCGGCCTGCCCAGGATGGGCCCGACCTTCGGGTCGATGCTGCTGTCCGGCAGGAGAGGCGCGGAAGTCGCCTACAAGCTGCTCAAGAAGCGCTGACCGAAGGGGATCAGGTTCAGGGCGCGCGGACGCCGGAAGTCGCGTGGAACGACGACAGGTCATTCACCGTGGTGTCGTTCTTGGCCGCGTACTCCATGGCCGTGACCGCGGCGCTCGCTCCCTTGATCGTGGTGAACATCGGTATCTCCAGCTCCACGGCCAGCCGCCTCATCATGTAGCCGTCGCGTCTCGCGCCCGAGGCCTCGGTCGGGGTGTTGATGACCATGTTCACCAGCCCCTTGCGCATCACCGCGATCGCGTCCGGCGCGTTCTTCTCAGATATCCTGTACACCGTGGTCGCCACGACGCCCAGTTCCTTGAGCACGGCCGCGGTCCCCTTCGTCGCATAGACCCCGAAGCCCATCCTCGCCAGGCGCACGGCCATTCCTGCAGCGACTTCCTTGTCCTGGTCGGCGACGCTCACGTACACGTTGCCATTCCTGGGGAGCTTCTGACCCGCCGCGGTGAGCGCCTTCCAGACCGCCGCCGGGTACTCCCGGTCGATCCCCATGACCTCTCCCGTGGACTTCATCTCCGGCCCGAGGATGCTGTCCACCCCGGTCAGCTTGAGGAACGGGAACACGGACGCCTTGACTGCGAAGTGGGATATCGATGGCTCCCCGACCAGGCCCAGCTCCTTGAGGGTCCTGCCGAGCATGACCTTCATCGCCACCTTGGCCAGCGGGACCCCGGTCGCCTTCGAGATGATGGGGACCGTCCTGCTCGCCCGCGGGTTCGCCTCCAACATGTATATCCTCCCGCCCTTCAGCGCGAGCTGGAGGTTCATCAGGCCGACCGTCTTCAGTGCCAGCGCGACCTTCCTGGTCGTGTCCCTTATCTCGCTCATGGTCTCCGGGCCCAGCGTGATGGGTGGGAGGACCATCGTGGCGTCCCCCGAGTGGACCCCCGCCTCCTCGATGTGCTCGAGGATGCCTCCGACATACACGTCCGTCCCGTCGCACACGGCGTCGACATCTATCTCCACGGCGTTCGTGAGGTACTTGTCGACCAGTATCGGGCGCTTCTTCGAGACCTTCGTCGCGCTGCGCATGTATGTCTCGAGCTCCGCCTCGTTGTACACGATCTCCATCGCCCTTCCGCCGAGGACGTAGCTGGGTCGGATGAGGACCGGATATCCGATAGCCTCGGCGAGGCCTTTGACCTCCTCGAAAGAGAACCCCGTGCCTGACTTGGGCTGCAGTATCCCCAGCTCGTCCATGAGCTTGGAGAACTTCTTCCTGTCCTCCGCGAGGTCTATCGAGTCCGGGAGCGTGCCCAGGACCTTCGCCTTCCTGTCCTTCAGGAGCCTCTGGAGCGGGAGCGCGAGGTTGATGGCCGTCTGTCCGCCGAACTGCAGGACCACGCCGTCCGCGTCCTCTCTCTCGATCACGTTCAGGACGTCCTCTGCGGTTATCGGCTCGAAGTAGAGCCGCGTGGAGATGTCGAAGTCGGTGGACACGGTCTCCGGGTTGTTGTTCACGATGACCGCGTCTATGCCCTCCTCCTTGATGGCGAGCGCGCCATGGACGCAGCAGTAGTCGAACTCTATTCCCTGGCCTATCCGTATCGGGCCGCTGCCCACGACCACTATCTTCTTGTTGGATGATGGACGCGCTTCGCACTCGCCCTCGAAGGTCGAGTAGAAGTAAGGCGTCTCGGCCTCGAACTCGGCGGCGCATGTGTCCACCATCTTGTAAGTCGCCTGGATCCCTGCCTCCGCTCGCATCCCAGCGACCGAGGGCTCGGACGCCCCTGACAGCGCGGAGATGTACTCGTCGCTGAACCCCATCCTCTTCGCCCTGGCCAGCTTGGGCGGCTTGAGACCGCCGTCGCGCAGCTCGTCCTCCATGCGGACGATGTTCTCCACCTTGCGGACGAAGAACTTGTCCCAGGCAGTGAGCTGGCATATCTTGTCCGCTGGAACTCCTCGTCTTATCGCCTCGGCTATCGCGTAGAGCCGCATGTCGGTCGCCCGGCCGAGCTCCTTCTCGAGGTCATCGTCGGTCCATTTCTCCGGCTCGAGTCCGAGCCTGTCGACCTCCAGGGACCGCACGGCCTTCAGGAGCGCCTCCTCGACGCTCCTCCCGATCGCCATGACCTCGCCTGTGCTCTTCATCTGCGTCCCCAGGCTCCTGTCGACCGTCCGGAACTTGTCGAACGGCCATCTGGGTATCTTCACGACGACATAGTCTATCGCGGGCTCGAACGCCGCGCAGGTCTTCTTCGTGATCGCGTTCGGTATCTCGTCCAGGGTCTTGCCAACGGCTATCTTCGCCGCGACCCTGGCTATGGGGTATCCTGTTGCCTTGGACGCGAGCGCCGAGCTCCTCGACACGCGCGGGTTGACCTCGATGACGCGGTACTCGCCCGTCTCCGGGTGCACCGCGAACTGGATGTTGGCCCCTCCTTCTATCCCGAGCGCGCGTATGACCTTCAGAGCGGCGGAGCGGAGCCTCTGGTGGTCCCTGTCGCTCAGCGTCTGGGCGGGGGCTATCACGATGCTCTCGCCCGTGTGGACGCCCATCGGGTCGAGGTTCTCCATGTTGCACACGATGATGCAGTTGTCGCGCTTGTCCCTCACGACCTCGTACTCGAACTCCTTCCAGCCGATGACGCTCTCCTCGATGAGCACCTGCCTTATACGTGAGTAGATGAGCCCACGTCCAGTGATGTCCTCCAGCTCGTGCTCGTCATTGGCGATCCCTCCTCCGGTGCCGCCCAGCGTGAACGCGGGGCGGACCA
>JAUPMC010000052.1 GCA_030836605.1 Thermoplasmatota archaeon
GAGAGGAGATGGTCGACAGGAAGATCAATGCCTACGCCCAGAAGAAGAGGGAACTCGACTCGATAGAGGCGGCGCTGACCGAGAGGCGCGAGAACGCGCATGGCGATGTCGGCCAGGAGCGGAAGGCCCCTGACAGGGGCGACCCGGCCTTGGCCCGCAGGATAAGGGCGGTCCACGAACTCGTGGCCGCAGAGGGCGCGTGCGACGACTTGGAGCCATGCCTGGCCTCCCTGGAGGGGCATGTGAGGAGGCTCGTGGTCGCCAGGTCGGAGCTGGAGCAGATGGTCGCGCAGATGCAGGAGGGCGAGACCGAGGTCAAGACCCTCCTCAAGGCCCTCGACGGCCTGTTGGGCCAGTTGCCGACCGGGGTCGTGGACAGGTTCTCGAAGTCGGAGGAATTCAAGCTCTACGAGCGTGTCTTGGACCGGCTCAATGTCTGACGGTGCATTTAATGTACATCCGGATATATTACGAGAGTACGCCCCTCAGCATCGATTTCCCCCCAGGTGCTGCGGCTTGAGCGCGGAGTTCGGCGAACATGGGACTTAGAGACAAGGCTAGAGAGAGCGGTGCGAAGCCCGAGGAGGCTCCTGCGCAGACCGAGGAGCCCCCGGCCACGGCAGAGGCAGCCGTCGAGGAGACGGCCCCGGCCAAGCCTTCGGCCGCGGCCCGCCTCGAGGCCTCGGTAACGGACCTGGTCCAGGAGGAGAGGCCCGAGGTGGCCTACTCGTTGTTCTTGTCGGAGATCGCCGACGGACGAAAGGGCATGATAGTGTCCAGGACGTACCCGAAGAACCTCCGCAAGGCCCTGAAGCTCAAAGACGTCCCGATCCTATGGCTCACGAACGCGATGAGCGACGAGGCGGTAGGCCCCAAGGACCTCGAGAGGCTCACGCTGGCCATCAAGAGGTTCCTCGAGGAGGGCGGCGGGAACCTGGTGCTCATAGACTCACTGGAGTATCTGATCACCAACAACAAGTTCGCCAGCGTCATGAGGCTGCTGCAGACCCTCCGCGACCTCATCATGGTCCAGAAGGCCATATGCATAGTCTCGCTCAAGTCCTCCACTCTGGAGCCTGAGAGGCTGGGACCGGTGCAGAGGGAGCTCGAGGTCTACTCGCCCGACGAGACCAAGCCTATCCCGCAAGTGCCTGGCCTCGAGAGCAAACTCCTGGCGGAGCTGAAGCAGGACGAGGCGGTCATCGAGGCGGAGAAGGTCCAGGACGAGAAGGGGCGCCTCGATGAGATGAGGCAGAAGCTCGATGCCGACAGGGCCACGCTCGACGGCGAGAGGAAGGATCTCGACAAGGAGCGCCAGGAGGTCAAGCAGACCCTCCTCAAGGTCAGGCAGACCAGGAAGGAGCTGGAGGATTTCAGGATCAAGCTCACGAAGGAGGAGGCGGACCTCACCTCGAAGGTCAGGGCGAGGCTCGACAAGGAGATGAAGACCCTCGAGACCAAGAGGTCGAACCTCCAGGCCGTCGAGAAGGAGATAGAGTCACGGTACCTTCAGCTCGACAAGGTCGTGAGCCTCAAGACGGAGCAGAGGACACTCGAGCTCCAGGGAGAGGCCAAGAGACTCGAGGGTGACAGGACGAAGCTGGCCGACCTGGCCGCGAGACTCGAGTCTGACCGCCGCTCGGTGGACGAGCGCCTCGCGGGCGTGCGCGAGAAGGAGGAGCAACTCGCGAAAGAGGTCGCGGACGCCGACGCCAGGGAGAGGGGGCTCCAGGAGGCGGAGAATGCCTTCGCGGAGACGAAGATCGAGCTCGAGCAGGTCCGCACGTCGATAGACTCCGATCGGAAGGAGTTCGAGAGGTCCAAGAAGGCGGGGGAGCAGGAGATATCCGGCCTCAAGTCCGAGGTCGAGCGCCACGAGCAGGAGGTCTCGCAGCGGGAGGAGTCAGTCACCCGTCTCACCCACGAGCTGGACGCATTGCGGTCCAAGCTCGTCTCACAGGAACAGATACTCACGCAGCGCGAGGCGAAGCTCGCGTCGAAGCTCGAGGAGACATCCGCGAGGGAGATGAAGCTGGCGGCCGCCGAGGAGGAGGCGAAGCAGCTCATGGAGAAGGCCGCCCGGATTGAGGAGGCGGCCGTGGGCAAGGAGGCCCTTCTCGACGAGGAACGGGCGAAGGCGCTCGCGGAGACGGACAGGCTGAAGTCAGAGTCATCCCAGAAGGCCGTCGAGCTGCAGAAGCGCGAGGAGAAGCTGCGCGCGGACGAGGACAGGTTCTCCGAGGAGAGCGAGGCCAGGCGCAGGACTCTCACGGACTTCGAGACGCAGCTGAAGGAACGGAGTTCCAACCTCGCGGAGCTCAAAGAGGAGATCGACCGCGTCGAGGCCGAGCAAGCGGACCTGGCGCGCGAGTTGGAGTCCGCGAAGAAGACTTCTGAGGAGCAGACCCGACAGACCTCGCAGGAGAGGGAGGCGTTCCTGAGGGAGGTCGACGAGACCAAGGAGAAGCTGACCCTGGATAGGAACGCCCTCGAGCAGGCGAGGCTCGAGTTCGAGACGACCCGGTCGGACACCCAGAGACGGACCTCCGACATGGAGGCTGAGCTGAAGGAGAAGCTGGAGAAGGTCGAGGAGGACCGCAGGGAGATCGACGAGAAGGCCTACTCCGTGGAAGAGATGAAGGTCATACTCGACCACCGCTCGAGCGACGTCGCCTCGCAGGAGCTCAAGATGGCCGAGGAACGCGTGGAGCTCGACCAGGTCAGGCGGGACCTCAACGAGCGCGAGGACGGTTTCAAGTCCTTGGAGAACGAGCTCTCTGTCAACCAGGAGAACCTCAGGTCCACGGCCCAGATGCTTCAGCAGACCAAGTTCACGCTCGACGAGCGGGAGCGTATGCTGAAGGACCAGCTGGCCAAGAGCGAGGAGGAGCTATCCGAGGTCCAGAAGGAGAGGTCTGACCTCGCGGAGTCAAAGAATACCATGCGGGAGGAGGAGGCGCGGCTCGCCTCGCGCTCGGAGGAGCTCGCGTCCATGCAGTCGGAGATGGACTCGTGGAAGAAGGAGCTGGACGAGATAGCGTCCGCGCTCGGGACGCGGGAGTCGGCCCTGGATGTGAAGGAGGCCGAGCTGGACAAGGTCCTGCCGGGCCTAGAGGGCCGGGAGAAGGCGGCCTCACGCCTCGAGTCGGAGCTTGCCAAACAGGAGGAGTCCCTCAAGCAGAGGGAGAAGGCTCTCGCCGAGGACGAGGCGGCGGCGGCCGTGGCGAAGGACGAGCTCGGCGCGCTGGAGCTGGAGGTCAGCGAGCGGGAGCAGCGGATAGCCGAGGCCGAGAAGGCCGTCGAGGCGGCCACGGCGGCATCCGAGCGTGACCGCGCCGAACTCGAGACCCTGAGGACGGAGCTGGAACGCACCCGCGAGGAGGTCGAGCTGCATAGGGACTCGACCCACAAGAGCCTCGAGCAGGCGCAGCGCGACGTCGTCGAGATGAAGGTGCAGGGCGAGCACCTCCTGAGGGAGGGGGAGTCCCGGAAGGCCCAGCTCGACGCGAGGGAGCAGGAGGTCATGCGGAGGGAGGCCGAGCTCGACGCGATGAGGAACGAGCTCGCGACAGCGGGCGTCGAGCTCTCGGAGCGGATGGCCGAGACCGACAAGAAGGCGACTGAGGCGGAGTCCAAGACCTCGGAGCTCTCTCGGCGCGAGTCCGCCATGTATCAGGATTCACAGAGGATGACTGAGCTGGAGAGACAGCTCGCGGCCAAGGAGAAGGCCCTGTCCGACTCCATGGCCGAGCTGGAGGAGGCGAGGTCCGCCCTGGCGGACGAGCGCGACTCCCACTCCGCGGACACCGAACGATTCAAGGATGACAAGGCGCAGCTCGAGAGGAGCGTCGAGGACTTCGCCACCGAGAGGCAGGCGCACGAGTCCTCGGTCGCGAAGCAGGAATCGGAGATACAGGCGAGAAGGGCCGAGGTCGAGGCGCTCAAGGAGGAGCTCGTGGAGAAGGCGGCATCGCTCGACATTGCCCGCTCTGGAGTCTCCGAGCAGGAGAAGTCCCTGGAGTCGAGGGAGTTCGAGGTCCAGACGAGGTCCGCCCAGGTCGCGGACAGGGAGTCTGCCTTGGCTGAGATGACGAAGGCTCTTGATGCCCGCCAGGCCGAGCTCGACTCCAAGGCCGCGGAGATATCGGACGCCGAGGCCGCCGCCGAGGCCACCGTCAAGGGGTTGGAGGCGAGGCTCTCCGAGGTCGAGGAGATGGAGTCCGGGATCTCCAAGGACGGCGCGGCCGTCGAGGAGAGGCTGAAGTCTGTCATGTCGCAGGAGGAGTCCCTGAAGGCAAGGGAGTCAGAGCTGTCGTCCTGGGAGAACGACCTGACCGCGAGGGACTCAGGCATCGAGGCCAAGAAGGCAGCCCTCGAGGCCCGTGAGGTCGCCCTGGCCACGATGGAGACCGAGCAGAAGTCGCAGGCGGCGGACATGGCCGCCGAGGCGGAGGACAACAGGCGTGAGCTCGAGGCGATGGGGGCGGAGGTGGAGACGCGCAGGCAAGATCTCGAGTCCGCCCTGAGCGCGTCGTCCGAGACGCAGGCGGCCCTGGTCGCCAGGGACGCGGCGTTGAGGGCGAGGGAGAGCGAGCTCGGAGCGCGCGAGCAGGATGTCATCGCGGCCTCTGAGAGGGCCGCGTCGAAGGAGGCGGAGCTCGTCGGCCGCGAGAAGGAGGTCGAGCAGACGGTGTCTGAGTACCAGACCGTCCTCGACGAGATCGCCGCCGAGAAGGAGCAGCTCCGAGTACGCGAGGGCGAGCTCACCAGGAAGGTCGACCAGCTCGAGCGGAGCGTGGAGGAGTTCGAACTCATACAGATCGAGATAGACAGGGACAGGTCATCCGTGCAGCAGAGGGAGAAGGGCCTGGACCAGCTGAAGACCGAGCTCGAGAAGTGGCGCCAAGAGCTGATGGAACGGCGTCAGAGGCTCGAGGAAGAGGTCCTTGAGAGGGCCGCGGCGATGTCCAAGCAGGCGCCCGCCGAGAAGGCCCCGGGCGTAGGGATGTCCGACGAGGCCCTCGCGAAGAGGGAGCGGGAGCTGTCGAACCTCGAGGAGTCGTTGAGGTCGAAGGACCGTGACATAGACGCCCGCGAGAGGGCGGTCACCTCGGAGATGGACCGCCTCGAGAAGGAGCGTGCGGAGGTACAGGACCTCTGGGAGAAGGTCGAGGCGTCCAAGGAAGGGCTCGCGTCAGTTGACGCGAAGACCTTCGAGGAGCTCGACAGGAAGAGGAAGGACGCTGACGAGGCCTCGGCGAGGCTCTCGGAGCGTGAGGAGGCGGTCCGGGGCGAGGAGCGGCGACTTGAGGAGGAATGGACCCGGCTGAAGTCGATCCAGACCGAGCTATCAGACCTCGCGCAGATCCTGGACGAGCGAGAGAAGGAGCTTAGAAAATCAGACGGGGGCGCCTGAAGGCGCCCCGAGGGGTTTGCGCCTAGAACGTGCCGACCTTGCCCGCGACGATCTCGTCCGTGAGCTTGTATATGTTCTTCAGCTGCTCATCGAAGACGGCGGTCGCCTCGCGCTCGTACTTCTTCTTGTCGACATTCGGCGCGTAGATGATGTTGGCGTACGCGGCCTGCGGGTCGTCTATCGGCCTGCCGATCTGCGACAATATCCTGGCGTGGACCTCGAGGATGTCGCCGCGGCCGACCTTGTATATCTCGTCGGCGACCCTGTTGGAGAGGATGTTGTACAGCTTCCCGACATGCGTGACCGGGTTCTTGCCGGCGGAGGCCTCCATGCTCATCGGCCTCATCGGGGTGATGAGGCCGTTCGCCCTGTTGCCCCTGCCTACGGAGCCGTCGTCGCCGTTCTCCATCGAGAGCCCGGAGACGGTCAGGTAGTAGATGTCCTTCTTGTAGTCGTCCGCGGTGTTGACATCCACCTTGAGGTTCCTCTTGGTGTACTTCCCGGCGAAGTCTGCCACGTTCTCCTTCAGCTCCTCGACGACGCTCTTGTAGTGGCTCTTGTCTGGCACCTTGGACGACACCATGGCGCACGCGATCGTGAGGTTGATGTCCTTGCCGTTCCTGCAGGCCATGACCTTGATGTCCTCGCCGAGCTCGGGCATCTTCTTCCAGAGCTTGCCGTTGATGTACCTCTCGGTCTCGAGCGTGATCCTCTCAGTCTCGCTGAGAGGGGCGAAGCCGACGCCGAAGGATGTGTCGTTAGCGAGCAGGCGCTGCGTCTCGTATAGCCCCCTGAGGTCGACGCTGCCCTGGCCGATCATGCAGTCGAGTACGACGTCCCAATCGACATCGAGGTTCTTGCAGGTCTTCTCGAGGTAGGAGTAGGCGGCCTTCATGGCCGTGGTCCTGTACGGCAGCCTCTCGCCATTGACGCTCGTCGTCGCGCGGCCGACAAGCAGGATGTATATGGGCTCGAGTATGGCACCGCCGCCGAACTTCGGCGCGGACTGCCCGCCCACTATCTGCGTCTCGTCCGTGTTGTGGTGGAGGACCCGGCCGTACCTCTCGATGTACATCTGACACAGGGCCCGGCTGACGCTCTCCGCAAGCCCGTCCGCTATGCTGTCAGGGTGACCGATGCCCTTTCGCTCGACGAATTCGACCGACTGCTGCTCGACAGGAGTCTGCGTGTTCTCCTTGATGAGAATGTTCCTAGCCATTGGCTCGCCTCGCTGGACTGACGGCGAAGAATATGATAGCCTCTCTTAATCCTTTCGTATCAAATCGAAAGATTCGCTCAAGGGGTTTGCGAACGCGCGACGACCCGCGTCAGTGCTTCCCGTAGCCCTTCCGCCTCTCAGCCCTCGCGGAGCCTTCTGGCACCAAGGCGAACTTCTCGCCTGATAGGACGCCCGCGACGCCCTCCTTGCTCTCGATCTTGCCGTACTTGTCGCAGAGCTTGCATGTGGGCGGGCAGACGCTGACGCGGTCCTTCGGCTCAGGGTACTGGAAGAACCCTCCCTCGTAGTTCCTCAGGAGGACCCTCTTGTCCGACATCGATATGAGGTACTGCGGGGCGACCGGTATCTTGCCTCCGCCTCCGGGGGCGTCTATGATGAATGTGGGCACGGCGAACCCGGAGGTGTGCCCGCGCAGCGCCTCCGCGATCTCGATGCCCTTCGCCACGGACGTCCTGAAGTGCTCGATGCCCTTCGACATGTCGCACTGGTAGTAGTAGTACGGCCTGACCCTGATCTTGACGAGCTCCTGGACGAGCGCCTTCATGATGGTCGGGCAGTCGTTCACGCCCTTGAGGAGAACCGTCTGGTTGCCCACGGGTATGCCCGCGTCCGCGAGCATCTCTACGGCCCTCTTCGAGTCGGGGGTCATCTCCTTCGGGTGGTTGAAGTGCGTGTTGAGCCAGATCGGGTGGTGCTTCTTCAGCATCTCGCAGAGCTTGGGCGTTATCCTCTGTGGGAGCGTGACGGGCGCCCTGCTCCCCATCCTGACGATGTCGACATGGTCAATCGCCTGGAGGCGGGATATGATGTCCTCGAGTTTCTCGTCAGAGACCATCAGGCAGTCGCCGCCCGACAGGAGCACATCCCTGACCTCCGTGTGCTTCCTGATGTACTCGATTCCGGCGTCTATGACGTCATGGCCTCTCTCCGCGTCCGTCTGGCCGGCGAGCCTCCTCCTCGTGCAGTGCCTGCAGTACATGCCGCACTGGTCCGTGATGAGGAACAGCACGCGGTCCGGGTACCTGTGCGTCAGCCCGTGCACGGGGGAGTCGATGTCCTCGAACAGCGGGTCGTCCATATCCGACGCGTTGAAGTCCGTCTCCTTGATGGTGGGGACGGCCTGCATCCTGACAGGGCAGTGGGGGTCGTTCGGGTCCATGAGGGTCGCGAAGTACGGCGTGATCGCCATTCGGAGCACCTTGAGGGACTCCTTGACGCCCGCCTCCTCCTCCGGGGTCAGGTTGACCACCTGTTTCAGCTGGTCCAAGGTGGTGATTCTGTTCCTCAGCTGCCACTTCCAGTCGCTCCACTCCTCCGGCTTCACGTTCTTCCAGAGCGGGATGTCGTTGTATGCCCTCATTCGCACTACCCCTAAGGATGATACATAACAGCATGATGGATTCCGTATTTATCATCTGCCCAACGCGGGACCAGAACAGTTACGAGAGTCGTTTCGAGGGTACGAAAAAGAGAGGGCCGGCGCGACGGGGCTCACAGATTCGTATGGGCTTGTCTAAAAAATCAGGGCATGGCCTTTGTTATTCACCAATGGTTAAATAGCCGGATTCGTGTTCCCAAAAATTGTCATCCCAGACTCGTAGTCCGGGCGCTAGGGAAGGGAGTGCTGGGAGCCGCGCGCGCCCGTTCGTCGAAAGCGAATCGAGGGACCTGATATGAAGAGAGTTGCGATTGTGGGAGCGGGGCAGAGCAAGTACGGAGAGTTCCCCGAGAAAGGCATCAAGGAACTGTTCTTCGACGCGTACAAGGACATGAGCTCGAGCGTCGACAAGAACTTCGACCCGAGGCAGATCGAGTCGGCCTATGTGGGCAACCTCGGCTCCGGCGGGTTCCAGCTCGGGAACATGTCCGCGCTAGTGGCGGAGTTCGTCGGGCTGCCGTACATACACACGGTCAGGGTCGAGAACGCCTGCGCGTCTGGCGGGTACGCCCTTGTCGCCGCGGTCATGGATGTCCTGTCCGGTGCGCACAAGATGGTCCTCGCCGGCGGCGTGGAGAAGATGACGGATGTCTCGGGCATGAAGCAGAAGTACTGGCTCGGGGTCTCAGGCGATACCGAGTACGAGAGGCTCGCAGGGACGACCTTCGCGGGCCTGTACGCGCTCATCGCCCACAGGCACATGCACGAGTTCGGCACGAAGAGGGAGCACCTGTCGTCCGTGGCGGTCAAGAACCACAAGAACGGGGCGCAGAACCCGAAGGCGCAGTTCCAGAGGGAGATCACGCTTGAGCAGGCGATGAAGGCCCCGGTGGTCGCGTACCCGCTCAACCTGTTCGACTGCTGCTCGACCACGGATGGAGCGTCCTCCCTGCTGGTCTGCGACGCCGAGGTCGCGAAGGAGTACACTGATACCCCGGTCTACGTCTCGGGCTTCGGGACCTCCAGCGACTACCTCGCGATACACGACAGGCTCAACACTGTCACGCTCGAGGGTACCAAGAGGGCCTCGCAGAGCGCCTACAAGATGGCCGGCCTCACCGCGAAGGACATCCAGCTAGCCGAGGTCCATGACTGCTTCACCATCGCGGAGCTCCTCGCGTACGAGGACCTGGGCTTCTGCGAGAAGGGCAAAGCGGGCCAATTCATAGAGGAAGGTCACACGAAGATCGACGGGGACAAGCCCGTCAACGTCAGCGGTGGCCTGAAGTCCAAGGGGCACCCGATCGGCTCGACCGGCACGGGACAGGCATATGAGATGTTCAACCAGCTCAGGGGCACGGCCCAGAAGCCGACCAGGCAGGTCAAGGGCGTCGAGAGAGGCCTCGTGCACAACGTCGGAGGGTCGGGAGGGACAGTGTCCGTCTCGATACTGGTGAGGTGATGATGATGTCCGTTGGAATATCCGGTTACAGCGCGTATGTCCCGAGGCTCAGGATAAAGAAGGAGGACTACGCGAAAGCCTGGGGGTCGTTCCAGGCGGCGGGGGTCGCCGAGAAGTCCGTGATGGGCTTCGACGAGGACGTCCTGACGGCGGCCGCGAAGGTCTCCCGGAAGGCGCTCGAGTCCGTGCCCTTGCCACCTGGGAACGTCACCAGGTTCGCTTTCGCGTCCACGACCGCCCCGTACTTGGAGAAGCTCCTGTCAGGGACGGTCCTGGTGAACGTGGGCATGCCGAACGGGGCGTTCGCATCGGACCACACGACCTCCACGAGGGCGGGGACCGAGGCATTCATATCCGCATTCGAGCACGTGAAGGCGACCCAGGGGGGAGTCGCCGTCGTCGCGGCGGCCGACGCCCCAAGGGCCAGCATGTGGGACCCGCTTGAGCACCCGATGGGTGCTGGCGCGGCGGGGTTCGTGCTGTCGTCCGACAACCTGATCGCTGAGGTCGAGGGGTATTCGTCGTACGTGATGGAGCATTTCGGGGAGCGGTTCAGGCCGACGGGCGGGGACTTGCTCCAGGACCTGAGCGTCAAGAAGTTCTTCGCGACCGCGTTCATGACCTGCACGACCAAGGCGTGCGGGGCGCTCGTCAAGAAGCTCGGGGCCAAGCCCGAGGAGTACGCGCACGTGGTCATACAGCAGCCGGACGCGAAGACCCCGGGCTCGGTCGCGGGCAAGATGTTGTTCAACGACGCGCAGATGGCATCTGGGCTCGTGTCGACGAACCTGGGGGACCTCGGGGCCGCGTCGACGCCGGTCGGGCTCGCGGCCGCGCTGGACTCAGCGAAGGTCGGCGACAGGATCATGGTCGTCTCTTACGGCTCCGGAGCCGGCAGCGACGCCATCAGCCTCAAGGTCGTCTCCGACAGGAAGCCCGTCCCGGGCTTCAAGGAGCAGCTGGAGAAGAAGGAGTACATCGACTACATCCAGTATGTCAAGCTCAAGGGAGCTCTCAAGTGAGGTGAGATGAATGGCACATGTTTCAGTCCCGATGTATTGGCGCACGATACCCCAGAGGTACAAGATGGTGGGGCAGAAGTGCAAGAAGTGCGGCGCTGTGAACTTCCCGCCCAAGGGCGTGTGCAAGCACTGCAACGCGTCCTCGGACTTCGAGGAGCTGCAGCTGAGCGGCAATGGCAAGGTGCACACGTTCGTCCTGATAGGCGCGGGCGGCGCGCCCCCGGAGTTCGCTGAGCAGATGAAGGCCGGCGGGTCCTACCCCGTGGCCATAGTCGAGCTCGCGGAAGGGCCGAAGGTCATCGGCCAGATGACCGACGTGAACCCCAAGGATGTCAAGTTTGGGATGTCGGTCAAGGCCGAACTGAAGAAGATCTACACCGAAGAGGGAGTCATAAGGTACGGATTCAAGTTCGCACCGGACGCGGAGGGGAAGTGAGATGACATCGGACAAGATGATGACGATGAAGGAGGCGGTGTCCAAGTTCGTGAAGGACGGGGACTCCATCTACCTCGCGGGATTCACGCACATGATCCCGTTCGCGGCAGGACACGAGATCATAAGGCAGAAGAGGAAGGACCTGAACCTCTATAGGGCGACCCCGGACATCGTCTACGACCAGATGATCGCCGCGGGCTGCGCGAAGAAGCTGATATTCAGCTACGCCGGGAACCCTGGCGTCGGCTCGCTCAGGTGCTTCAGGCGGGCGCTCGAGAAGGGTATGCCGAACCCCATCACGATCGAGGAGTACACGCACTTCGGGCTGTCCGGCAGGCTGTTCGCGGGCGCGACGAAGATGCCCTTCCTGCCCATGAGGACGAACATCGGGTCCGACCTGCCTCCTGAGAACCCGCTCATCAAGACCGTCAAGAGCCCGTACAGCGACGAGGTCGTCTCGACGGTCCCGCCGCTGAACCC
>JAUPMC010000053.1 GCA_030836605.1 Thermoplasmatota archaeon
GTGTCCGGCGTGTGCCTCGCGCTGATCATCACCGCGGAGTACCCCTCCAGGACATACTTCGCAATGACGGAGGACGGGAGCGCCAAGATCAACTCCACACGCGTGCTCGGGTCGAACATCACGCTCACGATAGAGATGCACAACGGCGAGGACGGGCCGAGGCACTTCTCGATGGCCGCGTACTGCTGGAACGACACGCACTGGGGCACCAGATGGTACAACTATACGATGGAGGAGGGGGATACGCAGTTCGTCAACGTCACATTCCACCTGGACCAGGCGGGCGTGTGGAGGTTCGACTTCGACCTCTACATCCAAGAGGAGGGGCAGGCGGAGTACCTGTACGGCAACCTCCATGTGTGGCTCAGCGTCGAGGAGTAGGGCCGATCATTCTCTGAACGGCCCGGACGAATCCTCGAGCGGCCCGTCGTCCTCCGGGAACTCACCCATGGACGATATCGCGGTCTCGCGCACGGCGAGCTCCGAGGAGACGAGCGCGCTCACCAGGCTGATGGCGACCGCGCCCGCGAGCGTGGACACGACCAGCCACGCGCTCAGGCCGAACTCGAGCACGTGCCCGAACACGACGAACGCGCCCGAGCCGACCAGGGCCGATGTCGCGGCCAGGCCGGACGCGATGCCCACGAGGGAGCCCACGAGCGCCGCCCCCAGGGCCTGAGGGAACACGAGCCTCCGGATGTAGCCCCTGGTGGCGCCCAAGGCCCTGAGTATCCCGAGCCTCTTGCGCATGTCCCGGACCTCCTTCGAGAACACGGACACGATGGCCATCGTCGCCAGCAGGGCGGCTATCGCGCCCAGGGCGAACAGGGTGAGCGCGATGTTGCCCTCCGATATCTTCGCCGCCTGGTATATCGGGAGCGAGCCGGCCGAGGACAGCGTGCTCGACCCGCCGTACCTGACGACCAGCTCCACGAGGTCCGGGTCGTCCGCATACCAGGAGGCGACCTCGACGGACGCCGAGAAGTCTCCCGCCTGGACGGTGTGCGTCCCCGGGGCGAGGGTTTCGAGCTCGCACGAGGCGACCGCGCCGCCCACGGGGCCCAAGGACACCTGGAGCGTGCACAGCACCTCGGCGTCGACCATCACATCGACCTCGGCGACGCCCGGGAGCGACCCTCCGTTCTCGACCGTGACCAGGACCGTGACCGACTCGCCCTCCCGTATGGAGTCTGGGCTGAGCTCGAGCGCCGTCACGGAGGGTAGGAACGAGGACGGGTAGGACGACGGGTCGACGACCTCGACCTCTGGTGCCGGGGCTCGCATCGACATGCCCTCGAACTCCGTCCCAGATGCGTCGAACAGGACCGGGAACGTGCCCGCCTCATCGGCGTACAGGGCGCATGTCCCCGCCTCGTCCGTGACGTCCGAGGACGGGGAGGAGTCCGACAGAGTGACGACCACCCCTGGAGCTGGCTCGCCTGAGTATGTGACGATCCTCACGTCGAGGTACGAGTCGAGCATGGCCGTCGTCGGGAAGGACGCGACCAGGTACGGCTCGACCACATCGACCGATTGAGAGAGCGAGACCGGGAAGTCACCGGAGACCGTCGCCGTGATGTTGTGGGCACCCAGGACGGAACTGCTGAACTGGACGGACACGGAGGTCGCGCTCGAGCTGTTGAGGGAGACCTCCTCCTCGGCGAACACGGCTCCGCCGTCTGCGAACGCGACCTCCACCGAGCCCGCGGAGCCGCCCCAGTTCCTGACGCTGACGGAGACCGAGCACTCCTCGCCGGGCCCGAGCTGGCTCCTGGAGACCGAGAAGTCGTATATCGTGAATCGGGCGCTCTCGGGCGCGAGGAGCGACTCGAGCCACGCGGGCTCGGACGACGCGACGCGTATGATGGACGCCTGGTCCTCGGGCATGCCCGTGAGCCGCCTCGCGACATCCGCGGTCACGAGCATCTCGTCGTCCAGCTGGGAGCCCGACGAGAAGGTCCCGGCGACGAGGACCAGCTCGACCACAGCGGAGTAGCTCCCTGCCAGCGGGATGGTGCTCGGCGGCTCCAGGCCCATCTTGTCCGCGAGCCTGGCGCCCAGCAGGGCGTATCCGAGCGGACCTCCGGCCGGTTCGACCGCCATGTCCGTCGCCATCTCGGGGCCGACCGAGCCGAGCCTGTCGAAGTCGACTCCCCTCACGACGAACGAGTGCCCGTCCCACGAGGAGAACGCGAACACCTCTGGGCTGACGCCCGTGATGTTCTCCATCTCCTCGAGGGCGGAGGCCATGTCCATGTCCACCCTGCTCGAGAATATCGTCGGGGCGCCCACGGAGGTGATGACATACCCTTCGCTGGCCGCGAAGGCCGCGGGGGCGTCCTTCAGCCCGACGAGGACCGAGGTCGTGGCCGTGAATATCATGACCGAGAGCGCGACGACGACCATCACCCGGGGACGGATGATCGTCAGAATTGTACCGCCTCCTGCAGGTCCTGGGCGGGCGAAGTCCTCGCCATCTTGACGGCCGGGATTACGGAGCCCAGGACGCCCGCAGCGACGGTGGCCAAGAAGGATGTCAGGAGCAGCAGCTCGTCGATGTCGATCGTGAACACCGAGGCGAAGACATGGGACGCGGCGGTGGAGACCGCGTAGGACATCACGATGCCCAGGGCGAGCCCCAGGGCCCCGCCGTACGCGCATATGATGACAGACTCGCCCAGCAGGTACGAGAGCACCCGTCTCCTGCCGGCGCCTATCGCCTTGACCACGCCGATGGTGTGCCTCTTGTCCGCGACCTCGGCCCCTATGAAGCTGTACGCGAGCACGGCGATGACGAACGCCGACGGGACGAGAATCCAGTACGCGTCCGACTCGAGCTCGTCCACGCTGGAGCCGAGGAACTCGACGATCGAGACCATGGGCTGGACCGAGAACCCCGTGGACTCTAGCTCCGCCCTCTCGTCCGGGCTCAAGTCCTTTGATATGGCGAGGTTTACCGCCCCGGCGTCGTTGCCGGTGAGCGCGAGGAGCAGCTCCTGGCTCCCGAGGACCCAAGAGGGCGAGAACATCGACG
>JAUPMC010000054.1 GCA_030836605.1 Thermoplasmatota archaeon
GTGCACCTCGTGCAACGGGGGGCTCGTCGAGGTGCCCAAGGAGCAGGCGAAGGAGTCGGTTCCCGAAGGCGCGTTCGCGGCGAACGACAAGTTCTGGAAGTGCGCTGGCTGCGGCAAGGTGTACTGGCGTGGGTCTCACTGGCTGGGCATCATGGAGCGCCTGAAGAAGCTCAACCTCGCTTAGCCTCGATGCCGTGCAGGTGCTCGCTGATTATCTTCCCGCTCGATGAGTTCACGATCATCGCGCCGCCCTTTCCCTCGACCGACCAGACAGGCAGGTAGACCAGCCCCTTCGGCTCGACGACCATCGGGTCCTTGTGGGGCTTCTTCCGCTCTATTATCTCCGAGTGGCCGAAGTCCTTGACCTGCTCAGTGAACGACCGGTACTCCTTCGTGATCGCCTCTCTGGCGAGCTCGCCGGCCTTCTCCTGGTCGACCTTGGGCTCCCTGCGCGTGTGCTGGATGTCGATCGTGTCCACGAGCTCGAAGCCCCAGCGCCAGGTCTCTATCTGCTCCGTGAGCGCGTTCACGGCGACGATGCCGGCCCTCTGCTTCCCGTCCTCGATGTTGAGCACATAGTGGAACAGGTAGTGCGGGACGAGCTCCAGGTCGTACCTGTAGCCCTGGACCTCGTGCCTGGCGAGGTACTTCACGTCCTCCAGGGAGAAGTTCGGCTTGACGATCCTCTCGGACCTCTCCACGGCGCTCTCGACGATGACAGGTATGGACTGTTCGGGGGGCTCCGCCGGCCTCTGGGGCAGCTCGTCCGAGATGACCTCGTCGAGCAGGCTCTTCACGGCCTCGCTCCCGAGCGACCGGAGTTGCAGGCTGCCTATCTCATGCTCGACGTCCTCCCTGTCCCAGTAATATATCCCCTGCTTCTGGAGGACCGTCTGGACGCTCTCGTCGAGCTTGCCGATCGACGCGACTATCTTCCGGCCCTGGAAGTCCGACACGTTCCTGACGAAGTCCTGCACGTCGTCAGCGAGCATGTCACTGGCGACGAGGACCACCACGGACACGTCCTCCCGGGAGCCATACAGGTAGCCGTTCTTCTCAGCGACCTCGAAGTCCCTTGAACGAAGGATCTCCGTGAGATGGTCCTTGAGGGTGTTCAATCGCTCGCCTGGACCGTGTAATGCGGAGACCCGATAAAAGGCTTCTCAAGGCGCTGGCCACTAGAAGGTTACTTACGCCCCTCGGGACGTTATCAGCCCTAGGCGGCCGCAGGGGGCCGCCGGACGGTGACCAGTCTGAGGTTGAGGATGATAGGGCCGATCGCGTTGTTCGTCGCGGGGGCGGTCTGCGTCGCCGCGTCGGTGCTCTCGGGAGAGGCGGACGTCTCCCTGTTCCTCATATTCCCGGTCTTCAGCGGGTCCGGCGGGCTGTTCCTGCTCGGGGTCGTACTCATCGTCTTCAGCTTCGTCATCGGGCTCATGGCACTCATGATGGGGCAGTTCGAGCTGGCCGGCGCGGGGACATACCCTCAGCAAGAAGGGACCGCCCCGGTCGACAAGAAGGACAGGACACGGTACGGGGGCGTGGTCCTAATCGGGCCTGTGCCGATAGCCTTCGGGTCCGATAAGGCCATGGCGCTCGCGATGATGGTGACCGGGATAGTGCTCGCGGTCGTGGCGCTGGCGCTCCTACTCCTTCTCGCCCTGTAGGCCCTCGGCGGCCTCCTCCAGCGTGACCTTCCGCTCGCCCGCGAGGTCCCGGAGGTCGCTCATGACCTGTATGTAGCGCGAGAAGTCCATGCCGCGCCTCCTCACCGTCCGGCCGACCGCGCGCTCGATGGTCTCGTCCCGGAGCCTCGTGCGGACAGCCTCCCGCACGATGGAGGCAGACTCTGGGTCCATCGCTCATTCCTTCTTATGCGCCTGGCACACGTCGATGAACGCCTGGAACATCTCGTAGCCGTTGTCCGTGTGCTCCACCTCTGGATGGAACTGCAGACCATACAACGGCTTCGTCTTGTGCTTCATGGCCTGGATGGCGCAGTTGTCTGAATGGGCCAAGGGGACGAAGTCCGGGGGCAGCTCTGTCACCTCGTCGTTGTGAGATTCCCACGCCACGATCGTCGGCGGCAGGCCCTTGAACAGGTCGTCCTCGTCGTCTATGCTAACGAGTGTCTTGCCGAACTCCGGCACCTTGGACGGGCCAGCCTTGCCCCCGAGGTGCGCCGCCATGAACTGGTGGCCCGCGCATATCCCGATGACTGGTACCCCGGACTTGTCGATGTACTCCCCGCACTTCCCCATGGCCTCGGCGTTCAGGCCGACCCTCGGGGAGCCGCCCGACAGGACGAGCCCGTCGGCCTTGATGTTCTCGAGGGGCGTGGTGTTAGGGACTATCTCCGACTCCGCCCCGAGGTCCCTGAGGACCCTCCACTCCCTGTGAGTCCATTGACCGCCGTTGTCTATGACCAAGACGCGCATGCTCCAGGGAACACCGGGGCCAATATTTAGCCTCTGCTGAGGGTCCACTGGGCCATGCCGCGGGGACATCGGGCCTCGGCTGGGCCAGACATTCGCTCAGAGGACTTGGGACTATATAAGGAGGGTCAGATGCCCCTGGCGACGGTGAGGGACGCGCTCTCAGGAGGGGTCATTCCCACTCGATGGTCGCCGGGGGCTTGTCCGTGATGTCGTACACGACCCTGTTGACCTTCTCCTTCATCGTGTTCGTTATCCTCGTGGATATCCTCTCGAGCACGTCGTGCGGTATCTTGGAGTACACGGCGGACATCGCGTCGACGGAGTCGACCGCCCTGACGGCTATCGTGAACCCGTAGGCCCTTATGTCCCCCTGGACGCCGACGCTCCTCACGGGCAGCAGGACGGCGAAGTACTGCCACGGGAGCTTCATCTCGCCCGCCGCGGCGGCCTTCTCGATCTCGTCCTCGGTGACGGCGCAAGCCTCGCGCACGATGGCGACGGACTCCCTCGTGGGCTCGCCCATGACCCTTATCGCGAGCGCTGGCCCGGGGAAGGGCTGCTTCTCAGCGACCTCTATCTTGAGCGCGCGCGCGACCTTCCTGACCTCGTCCTTGTACAGGTCCCTCAGGGGCTCGACGAGCTTCAGGTGCATGTCCGCGGGCAGGCCGCCGACATTGTGGTGCGACTTGATCGTGTCCCTGAGGCCGCCGCCGCTCTCTATCCAGTCAGGGGCTATCGTGCCCTGGACCAGGTAGCCGGCGTCGAACTTCTTCGCCTCGCGCTCGAACACGCGTATGAACTTCTCCCCGATGACCTTCCTCTTCCTCTCGGGGTCCGTGACGCCCTTGAGGGCGTCGAAGTACTCGTCGCTGGCGTCCACGACCATGTGGTTCACGCCGAGGCGCCCGAGCATCTTGTCGACGTTGGCCGTCTCCCCCTTCCTCATGAACCCGGTGTCGACGTATACCGCCAGGAGCCTGTCGCCTATCGCCCTGCTGACTATCGCCGCGCACACGGTGCTGTCGACGCCGCCGGAGGCGGCTATGATGGCCCGGCCCTCGACCTCGTCCCTGACCTTCTTGACCTGCTGGTCGATGAACTTCTCAGCGTCGAACATCAAACCTCAACTTCCTTGGAGTCCTGCATGACCTTCTCTCTGAGCCTCTGACGGTACTCCGCCAGGGCCTTCCCGACCTTCGGGTCCTTGAGCGCCAGCATCTGGGCCGCGAGTATCGCGGCGTTCTCGCCCCTGTCCAGGCCGACGCCCGCGACGGGTATGCCCGGGGGCATCTGCACGACCGACAGGATGGCGTCCAGGTTGAGCGCGCCGCTGACCGGGACGCCTATGACTGGCTTCATGGTCCTCGACGCGATCACGCCCGGGAGGGCGGCGGACAGGCCGGCGATGGCTATGAACACCTCGGCGTCCGCCTCGTGCACCAGCTTCTCGACCAGCTCGGGCGTCCTGTGGGCGCTGGCGATGCTGAGCCTGTACGGGATGCCGAGCTCCTTCAGCACCGAGACGGCCTTCTCGGCAACCTTCATGTCGCTCTTGCTGCCCAAAACAATCTGGACGCTCATGTGAAAAGGTAGAAGAAAGGGCTGTAGTAAAAGGTTTGCGTCTCTCTCGTCACCTTCAGGACTTCATGATGGCGACGAGGAACACCCCGACAGCCGCGAGCGCGCCTATCAGGCCTGCCGCGATGTACAGGAACGCGTCCCATATGACCTTGCCCAGGTTGACATCGAAGATGTCGACCGAGTCGAGGCACAAGACGCCCCAGAGTATTCCGACGACGAGACCGATGACCAGCAGGACGACGCCTATCATCCGGCTCTTGCCGCTGCCGAAATAGGCGGTGAATACGCCCGCGAGCAGCATGAAGAGCCCGAATACCATCATCAGCACTGTTAGGAACTCAAGTAGCTCCATTGTATTTCACCCACTTCCAGATACAGAGATAGAGACCTAGAACTTTATTCCCGTCAAGGTCTTGGTGTCGATGACGCCTGGGATCGAGCGAACCTTGTCGACAACGACCTGCCCGAGCAGGTTGAAGTCCTCCGCCTCGATCTTGGCAATCAAGTCATACTCTCCGAAGAGAGGGTGCAACTCCACCACTTCCTTGACCTTCAGGAGCTCGTTGTAGACCTCGTGCTCTTTCGCTGGCGCGGTACTTATCAGTATAAATCCCACGGCCATCTGTGCTCACCGGTGCAGTATAATGGGATGTCCTTTCATAAACCTTTCGGGTTTCCGTGAATGGAGCCAGATTTCCGGCTCAAAGGCGCCGTGGGCACATCCGCGTCACACGTGCTTCCTGCGCGCGGCGCGCCTCTGCACCATGTCCCAGCTGGGCAGGGCGCTCTGACCACCGACGCTCTCGACCACGAACGACGCCGTCGAGGCGCCTATCCAGGCGCATTCCTCGATCGGGAGCGACTTGGACAGGCCCGCGTAGAACCCCGCCCTGAAGCCGTCGCCCGCCCCGGTAGTGTCGACGACCTTGTCCGGCTGGATGCTGCCCACGAGCACATCGTCGTCCCCCGTCAGCACCCTGCTCCCGTGGCTGCCCATGGTGATCACGAGCATCTTCACGTACGACAGCAGCTCCGCGTCCTCCTCGATGTTCAGGTACGCCTTGGCCTTCTGCAGCTCCGACGTGTTCACGAACAGGCCGTCGCAGTGCTCGAGCACCGCCTTGAAGGACTCCGGGGTGTAGACGTAGTGCAGCTCCTGCGCGGGGTCGAAGCAGACGGTCTTCTTCCTCGCCTTCGCCCTCTTCGCCACCTTGAGCATGTAAGACGGGCGCCCCGTGCCGATGTGGACGAACTTGGACGAGTCGGCCGTGTGCGTCCTGACGGGCAGCCTCTCCTGCTCCAGGACCGCCCCCTGCTCGACGAAGCCTATCTGGTTGTGCTCGCCGTCCGATATCATGATGACGAACGGCGTCCTGGCGCCCTTCACCTTGACCAAGTCGGTCGTGTCGACCCCGCTGCCCCGGAGGGCGTCCATGAAGTCCTTCGGGAAGTCATCCCCGACATGGCTCGCGAGTGCGGTCGGGACGCCGATGGTCGACGCTATCCTCGCGACGTTCGCCCCGGTGCCCCCGAAGAGCTCCTTCCGGCCCTTCAGCTCGACACAGGTGTTCGGCTCGGGGAACCGGTCGGATGAGTAGATCAGGTCCACGCAGGTATGGCCGTAGACGCCGAGGAAGTTGTTCTTACGCAAGTGTCGCTCCCCTATGCCCATCCCGTATCGACCCCGTCGTACTTGAAAAGTCGGATTGCGGGGCCAGCGCCCCGCGTGTCGCGCGGCTAGGTGCCTTCGCGCCAGTTCCTCACATAGGCCTGCTGTTCCTTCGAGAGCTTGTCTATCTTGACGCCCATGGTCTGGAGCTTCAGCCTCGCGACCCGGTCGTCGAGGTAGTCAGGGACATCGTACACGTCAGGCTCGAGGGTCTGCGCGCTGAAGTCGAGGTACTCGAGGCACAGGGCCTGTATCGCGAAGCTCATGTCCATGATCTCCACGGGGTGCCCCTGGCCCGCGGCAAGGTTGACCAGCCTGCCCTCCGCCAGGAGGTACACCCTCCGGCCGTCCTTGAGGACGAACTCCTCCACGGAGTCGCGGACCTTCGAGTGCTTCTTGGCGAGCTTGAGCAGGGCCGCCTTGGATATCTCGTTGTCGAAGTGGCCCGAGTTGGCGAGCACGCAGCCGTCCTTCATGGCCCTGATGTCCTCGGCCGTGACGACGTCCTTGCACCCGGTCGCTGAGATGACGATGTCCGCGCTCCTGACGGCCCGCGACATCGGCATGACGGCGAACCCGTCCAGCTTCGCCTCGATGGCCCTGATTGGGTCCACCTCGCAGACCGTCACATCGGCCCCCATGCCCTTCGCGCGCATGGCGATCCCGCGGCCGCACCAGCCGTACCCGGCGACGACGAAGTTCTTGCCGGCTATGACGAGGTTCGTGGCGGCCATGAAGCCGTCCATGGTCGACTGGCCCGTACCGTACCTGTTGTCGAAGAGGTATTTCATGTAAGCGTCGTTGACGGACATGACCGGGAACTTGAGCTCGCCCTGCTGCGCCATGGCCCTGAGCCTCATCACGCCAGTGGTCGTCTCCTCGTTCGCGCCCTTGACCTTGGGGAGCATCTCCTTGCGCTTCGTGTGCAGGAGGAATATCAGGTCCGCGCCGTCGTCGATGACGTAGTCGGGGCCCATGTCTAGGACCTTGTTCAGTGACTTGTAGTACTCCGCAGTGTTCTGGCCCTTCTTGGCGTACGTCGTCAGGCCGTACTCCTCGTTCAGGGCGACGGCGACGGAGTCGTCCGTGGACAGCGGGTTGCAGCTCGTGAGCCTGACCTCGGCCCCGGCCTCCTGGATCGTCAGCGCCAGCACGGCCGTCTTGGCCTCCGTGTGCAGCGCCATCCCGACCTTGAGGCCCTCGAAGGCCTGCTCCCGGACCAGCCGCTCGCGTATGCTCTCTAGGACCTTCATGTGGGTCCTCGCCCACTCGATGCGCTTGACGCCCTTGTCGACAAGTTCCTTCTTGGCCATGCTACCTGCGGGACGCATCGAGTGCTATCCTAATACACTTGTTGGTGAGCTGTGCGGACGGCCGGCGGCGCTACTCCTGTCCACCCAGGTTGCGCATCATCGTCGCCATGGTCCGGGCGAGGTTCTCGTCCCTGTCGTACTTCGCCAGAGCCCGCCTGCGCGCGGCCGTGTCGTCCTCTAGGTCCTCCACATGGGCCGTTATCTCCGGCACGGCCTTGGTCACCTCGTCGACCACGGTGACTGTCGCCGCCCTGGACGTCCTCGACAACGGGTTGAGGTCGATCGCGATGGTCCTCTTGCCCATGCGGGCCAGCGCCTCGGCGCGGTCGCCGTCCTCGAGCGGGATGAGGACCACGTCCGCCGAGTATATCCCCTCGCTCGTGCACAGCCCGCGCATGCTCTCGAGCCCCGGTATCCTCGCGTCCGGGAGGAAGCCGAGCACGCCCTTCGCGCCGCTCCTCTCCAAGACCTCGGCGACCCTCGACACGCGCTGGTCGCTCCTGTGGAAGAGGCCGACCTCTATCCTCGCGCCCGAGGCGTCGGCCAACTCGACGATCTCCTTCGGGCAGAGCGCGGCGACGTTGCCGTTGACGGATATGACCGGCCTCTCGGCTTCGAGCAGGAGCGCCGCCGCGGCCTTCGCCGCCGCCCTCGCATCCTTCGTCGTCTTCTCGCCGAGGAGATAGTAGAACATCTCGCCCCGCCCGTGGGCGATCAGGCCCTGCGGCGCGACATAGCCCTCGTTGAAACCCGTCACCAATCGCTCCCTTAGCATGAGGGAGGCGTACCGAGGATGCGTCTTGGGGATGTCAGTCATGTTATTCCTTCTCACGCGCCCGCGCACCATTGATGGAGCGGGCCTCACCCTCCCGGATGGATGCTCAAACCTTATATACCTTGAGAAAAACATTATATATAACATTGTACATAGGGCGCACAACAAAAGTTATAAAAATGATTCGGTGAGACGTTTGCAGCTTCTCGGCGTGATTCAGGATATATCGCACGACGGCAGGCTCATCGTCAAGGCGCGGTTCGCACCGGTCATGAAGTCGCTAGTGAGGGACAACGTGAAGGGGGAGGTTGGAAGAGTGGTGAAGGTGTTCGGACCAGCCCGGGCGCCCTACGTTGCCATCGAACCGAGGAAGGAGATGAGAACCCTTGCTGTGCTCGGCAAGGAGGTCTACATCGAACAGGAGAGGTACCATGGCAAAGGTAAGAGAGGAGACTGAGCAGATCGAGAGATGCCCTGAATGCAACAGCGCTCACCTTGTCAGGGATTATGAGAGGGGAGAGCTCGTCTGCGAGGACTGCGGCATAGTCCTCGACGACCAGCTGATCGACCAGGGCCCCGAATGGAGGGCCTTCGACGTGGAGCAGGGGGAGAAGCGCGCCAGGACTGGCGCGCCGATGACCTACACCATACACGACAAGGGCCTGTCCACCGAGATATCCTGGAAGAACAAGGACTCGTACGGGAAGAGCATCCCCACGAGGAACAGGGCGCAGCTGTACCGTCTGCGGAAGTGGCAGCGCAGGATCAGGGTCTCGAACGCGACCGAGAGGAACCTGGCGTTCGCCCTCAGCGAGCTCGACAGGATGGCGTCGTCCATGGGCCTGCCGAGGAACGTCAGGGAGACCGCGGCCATGACCTACAGGAAGGCCGTGAACAAGAACCTCATCAGGGGCAGGAGCATAGAGGGCGTCGTGGCAGCATCCCTGTACGCAGCGTGCAGGCAGTGCAACGTGCCCAGGACGCTCGACGAGGTCGCTAATTCCTCCAGGGTCGGCAGGAAGGAGATCGGGAGGACCTACAGGTTCATGACCCGCGAACTCAAGCTCAAGCTGATGCCCACGAAGCCCCAGGACTACGTGTCCAGGTTCTGCTCCGAGCTGAAGCTGTCGGGAGAGGTGCAGTCCAAGGCCACCGAGATACTGAAGGACGCCGCGAAGAAGGAGCTCACGTCTGGCAGGGGCCCCACCGGCGTCGCGGCGGCGGCCATATACATCTCCAGCATACTGTGCAACGAGCGCAGGACCCAGCGCGAGGTGGCGGACATAGCGGGCGTGACAGAGGTCACCATCAGGAACCGCTACAAGGAGCTCACCGAGAAGCTCGGCATAGAGGTCCAGCTCTGAGCCAGCGCGGAAACCAGTTCCCCTAAATCCCTTTCCCGCTTTTGCCCGCACGGTCCCTGGCGGGGCCACGCCAACCCTCGGGACGGCCTAGTAGATTGGACATATTTTTAAGGGGCGTCCACCTTAGCTGAGACGGGGACAAGCGTGATCAGGATCGGGGTCAACGGATTCGGAA
>JAUPMC010000055.1 GCA_030836605.1 Thermoplasmatota archaeon
CTCCTCTGGCCGACCTTCTCGCCGATGATGATCCCGAAGGTCCTGGCCCGCTGGGCCCGCTCTATGACGGCGTGCCTCTGCCTCAGGATCTTGTCCTTGACCTGGTCTATCTCGACCGGGTCCTCCAGGTGCGGGTCCAGCACCACGACCTTCTTGCCGGTCGCGAGGTGTACCCCGAGCGCGTGGAACGTCCCGCTGCCTATGAGGAGGTAGCTGTTGACCTCCTTGCTCACCGAGTTGGCGGCCGAGTAGTTGCACCCCAGGACCTCGCCCGCGTGCGATATCCTGCCGTCCCCCTCGCCGAGCTTGACCTTGAGCCCGAGGCTCTCGAGCCCCTCAAGGACGCCGTCCAGCTCCGTCAGGTGGGGCGTGGTCGAAAGCACCCCCACGGGCTCCTTGAGCATGTCCACGGACTTCTTGAGCTGGTCGCCCATCGGCGCCTTGGACCTGGCCGCGACGAATATCACGGGCTTGCTGAACCTGAGCGATGGGATGGCCGAGTGGCCGATGTGCACGACCGCGTCGACCATGTCGAAGAGCGAGCTCGGGACATCGCACGCGCCGAAGCATGGCTCGGCCACGACGACGACCTCTGCGCCGGACTTCTTCTCGATGTCCTCGGCGTACTGGTACGCCCTCCTCTTCAGGCCTTCAGGGACCTGGAGGGCCACGACCCTCGCCTTGAGTCTCTTCAGTTCGGTTATAGCGCCAGCGAGGTCAACATCGAACACTTCTCAACCCCCTTGACCGGAATGCCGCGGAGCGCCGCGCGTCCCCGACCCGGACGGATGTGATGGGATACGGTGGCCCTTCGTAAAAAACATTGTGCGACCGTGATGTCTCCCGCCCTCACGCGCTCGGGGTGCTCTTCGGGGCCTTCTCGACATCGATATAGCACGGCGTCGGGAACTTTATCGCCGCCCTCTTCAGGGCCTGCTTCGCGGTGGCGATGTGGTTAGCCGTCGTCTCCAAGGTGATGAGCCCCTGGCCCGGCTTGATCCTGGCCGCGGTCCCTATGGGCTTGCCGAACGCGGCCCTCATGCCCTCAGAGATACGGTCCGCGCCCGCGCCTGTCGCGATCTTGTTCTCACGGAGGACGTTGTGCGGGTACACCCGGATCTTCATGTGGTATCCGGTGTTCCCGATGTTCTTCGCCAGGAGCCTGTTCGCGGATATACGGGCGGCCTCGAGCGCGATGTGCCGTATCTGGCACTGCTCGACGGCCCTGAGCGTCATGCGGACCGGATAGTCCGCCTTCACTCCGTGCTCGAACTGTGTGATCCTGTTCGCGGGGACTCCGCCCATGTACTCTCGCCGGCAGTAGGCCTGCCCTTTTATCTCCCTGTACATGCTCGCGGGTTTCCTTGTCATTGGGACCACACCTGGTGGATTATCTGTACCAGGTCTGCGGGATAAAGGTAGTCATATTTAAAGCTCACTGACCACGGGACTTTCTCGGGGTGGCCGCGGGACCCAGCTGGCGGCCGTCCGCCCCAGGGGTCGGGTATATCTAGCCCCAACTCATTGACAACCGCACATGGCCCGCAGGCACGTGAGCAAACGCGGGGCGAAGGACATCGCCGAGGAGAGGGTGGACATACTCTTCGAGGAGGCCTCCTCCGAGGCGCGCAAGGGGAACGACGAGAGGGCCAAGAAGTATGTCGGGCTCGCGCTCAGGATGAGCGAGAGGCACAAGGTCAAGGCGAGCCACAAGAGGACCTACTGCCCCGAGTGCCATGCGTACTTCGTCCCCCCGAGGAACGTCAGGGTAAGGACGGGCTCGGGCAGGGTATCCATGACCTGCCTGTCGTGCGGGCACGTGTTGCGCTACCCATTGAGGGCGAAGAAGGAGGGATGAGCTGATGGACAAGAAGAGGAAAGCGCTGCTGAAAGGGGCCGCCCAGAAACTGGAGGCAACGGTCCATGTCGGCAAGGACGGCGTCACGGACAAGGTCGTCGAAGAGGTCGTGAGGCAACTCAAGCAGAAACACCTGGTCAAGGTGAGGCTCCTGCCCTCGATGGAAGAGGACAGGTACGAGGCGGCCGAGAAGCTCGCCTCAAAGGCGTCCGCGGCCCTGGTCGAGGTCCGCGGTCGGACCGCCGTGCTGGCCGAGGACTGAGCGCGACCTGCTCAGGATTTATATATCGACACGCACGTTGAGAGCCAGCCGAAGGTGGCCAGGCATGTTGGACGCGAGGTTCATCCGGGAGAACGAGGCGGTCGTCAGGCAGTCGCTCAAGGACAGGGGCCAGGACGAGTCCGTCCTCGACCAGTTCGTCGAGCTCGACGGCCGGTGGCGGACGCTCACGGAGGAGGGGAACGCCCTCAGGCGCCACAGGAACGAGGTCTCCGAGCAGGTGCCTAAGCTGCCGAAGGACGAGAAGCAGGCCAAGATCGCTGAGATGAAGGCCATATCGGACAGGATAAAGGCGATCGAGGCCGATGTCAAGAAGATCGAGGGCGCGAGGGACGAGCTGCTCCTCAACATCCCGAACACGCCGGACCCGAGCGTCCCCGTGGGTGCGCTGGACGAGGGTGACTTGTTCCTGCGCACATGGGGCGCGAAGCGCGAGTTCGACTTCAAGCCCCTCCCGCACTGGGAGATAGGCGAGAGGCTGGACATACTCGACTTCGACCGCGGGGTCAAAGTCACAGGCACCGGGTTCTACGTCCTGAAAGGGGACGGGGCGAGGCTCGAGAGGGCACTCATCAACTTCATGCTGGACCTGCACCACGACCAGGGCTACAGGGAGGTGTTCCCGCCTGCGGTCATCAACCGGAAGAGCTGCGTCGGCACGGGGCAGCTCCCGAAGATGCAGGACGACATGTACTGGATCGAGAGGGACGACCTGTGGCTGAACCCGACGGCCGAGGTCCCGGTCACCAACCTGTACGCGGACGAGATATTCGAGAAGAAGCAGCTCCCCGTGTACCACACCGCCTACCTGCCGTCCTTCAGGCGCGAGGCAGGGAAGCACATCGAGACCAAGGGGATAGCCCGGGTCCACCAGTTCAACAAGGTCGAGCTCGTCAAGTTCGTCCTGCCCGAGACATCGCAGCAGGAGCTCGAGACGCTGCTCGCGGACGCGGAGGCGGTCACGCAGGCCCTGAGGCTGCCGTACAGGATCAGGCTGCTCTGCACGGGCAGCATCGGGTTCCACTCGTCGAAGACCTACGACATCGAGGCGTTCGCCCCGGGCATGGACCAGTGGCTCGAGGTATCGTCCTGCAGCGACTTCAAGGAGTTCCAGGCCCGGAGGGCCATGATCAAGTTCAGGCGGGAGCCGCACCTCAAGAGCGAGTTCGTGCACACCCTGAACGGCTCGGGGATCGCGCTCCCGAGGACGATGGTCTCCGTGCTCGAGAACTACCAGAACAAGGACGGCACGGTGACCGTCCCCGAGGTCCTCAGGCCGTATATGAAGGGGACCGAGGTCATAGGCTGAGCCAGCAGCTCCGGGCGGACCGAGGCCCCGGGACGGTGCTTCCGGCCCCTGAGAATCACCTCTGATTGCCACATATCCCCGTTTTATACCTCCGGGGTTAGAGTATCGTCATCAGAGCGAGGACCGAACCCAATGATGACAAAGGACACGCGTTTCGCGCTTCTGGTCGGGAGGGCCTTCCTCCAGGAGTTGGAGGCGGGCCGCAGGGACACCGCGATAGCATTCGGGCGGGCGTTCCTGCTGGCGTTGGGGAAAGAGGGACCGAGCGCCGACGACGGCTTCCGCGGGCTTCACGGAAGGAACCACTCGCAAGCGATGGCGATGGCGCAGGACTGATCGGCCCGGCCTCAGGCACCGAACGGTTTGTGCCCGCCCCGCCTCAGGGCGGCCTTGAGTATCGGGGGAGTGACCAGCGCCGTCACCAGGCCCATGAAGACCACGACCGAGTAGACGTCCACGCCTATAATCTCGGTCGATAGGCCGTAGTACGCGATTATGAACGCTATCTCGAGCCTGGGCATCATGCCCACGCCGACCGCCACGGAGTCCCACTTCGACATGCCCGAGTACCGCGCGGGTATGGCGCAGCCGATGACCTTGGACGCGAGCGCGGCCGCTGTGAGGACGAGGCCGAACACTATCGAGTCCCAGATGTTCACGATGTTCACGGCGGTACCGAGGGACACGAAGAACAGTGGGACGAAAACGGCCTCGAGGTACTGCGTCCCCTTCCTGAAGCCGTCCCTGAGGGCGGACCCGGAGAACGCCGTCCCCGCGACGAACGCGCCCACGATGGCTGATATCTGTATCGTCTCGGCGACGAACGCGTACAAGAACGCGATGGCCAGCGCGAGGATGAACCCGCTCATCGGCATCTTGCGCCTGTAGCCAGAGATCTGCACGTCGAACACGATCTTGGCCAGGAACCTCGAGCCGATGTACGCGCCGACGACGACGAACAGCACGGCGCCGATGACGAGCAGGCCAATGCCCGCGGCGTCCAGGTTGCCCTGGACCAGGCCCTTGGATATCCCAAGGACGACCATGCCCAGGATGTCGTCCACGACCGCCGCGCCGACGACCGCGTACGCGACCGGCGTGCCGATCAGGCCGAGCTCGGAGAGGACGCTGGCGGTGACCGCGACGCTCGTGGCCACGAGGGTCGCCCCGATGAATATGGCGTCGGGGCCGTACCCGAACATGTGGGCCACGCCGTACCCGATGAACCAGGGGACGATGACGCCGCCGAGCGCGATCATTATCGACTTCCTCGTGTAGATCTCCTTGAGGTCGCACTCGAGGCCGATCATGAACAGCAGGATGATGGCGCCCATCTCCGAGAGCATCATGATGGTCTCGGGGAGCCCTGAGGCGCCGTCCGTGCCCTCAGAGACTATGCCCAGGACGCTCGGGCCTATGATGACGCCGATGACGATGTATCCGATGACCTTGGGCTGCCCGAACCGGGTGAACACGAACGCCGCGAAGAGCGAGACCGCGAGCAGGAACGTGAGCTCGAACCAGACCTCTTCGAGCAGGGTGTCGAGTATCGACTGTAGCACGACTGACATCGCGGACCGGCTCTCAGATGCACCTGGGACATTTAGTTGTTTCCGGGGGGAGTCCTCACAGGCCGTATACGCTGCCCTTCACGAGCCATAGGTCCACGGTGTCGCCGACGTCCTTGACGAGGAACCCGGACACGAACTCCCTGGGCACGCTCTCGAGGTACACCCCGAAGTTCACGCGCCACTGCCCCCAGTCCTTGCCAGCGAGCTTGCCCAGGCTCGGCATGTTGGGGCCGAGCGTGGCCACGCAAGTGAGCCTGTCCACGAGCTCGTCGGCGACGCCGAGATAGGACACCATCTTCGGGGTGCCTATCTCCGCGAGCACGTCGAACCGCACGTACAGGCCTGAGAAGAACGCCTGGGGGAACGCGGGATATGCCATCGGGTTGCCCGCCCTGCCGATGTTCACGATGAACGTGGCGACCGAGTGTATGAGCCACCTGAGCAGCTCCACGATGGCGTCGCCGGTCACGACGAAGGACGCGCGGACCCCGACGCCGGAGACCCCGGCCGCGTCCCCGAACATCACTTTCACGAACAGGATGACCTCGTGTATGACCTCCTTCACGATGGACAGCAGGTTCTCGATGAAGTGGTGCAGCACCCTCTTGGCCAGCAGGATGACGAACTCCAGGGACGCGCCGACCTCGGACAGGCTCGTCTCCTCGAACGCCTCCTTGAACGCGGTGAAGAGCGCCTGTACGATGAAGTCCGAGGTCGCCAGCATGAGCGGCGCGCCGTTGGACAGGCCTTGGGACCCTGTCTCCAGGGCCCAGCGCGGTCCCCCATCCCAGGCCCGCTGCTGGGTCCTCTCGTCGTTCTCGTAGTCGCTCAGCGTCGGGGTGACGTCCACCGTCCTCCCCGACGCGTCCACCAGCACCAGGGAGTCGCCGTCGTTGAACGGGTCCCCGGGGTAGCCGTTGTCTATGGATGTCTGGGGGAAGGTGAAGACCATC
>JAUPMC010000056.1 GCA_030836605.1 Thermoplasmatota archaeon
CCTGTACAAGCAGTCCGGGTCATCGCTGCCCGAGACACCATCGATGACATTCGTGACCGGGGCGTACCCTGTCTGGGCGTGCATCGGGGACGCCACGGGCGAGGGAGTGGGCGACCTCCAGGTGCTCGACTCGGGCTCCGGGTCGGTGTCCGTCTTCGAGCGGATCGTACTGGACGTCGGCCCGACCGCCATGTTCGACCTGTCGGTCCCCGCCCCGGAGGAGGGCAGCCCGTTCTCCTTCATCGACGGGAGCGTCGGCTACGACCCGATAGTGTCGTGGGCCTGGACGCTCACGTACCCTGACCTCTCCAACCAGACCTGGGAGCTGGACCCCGAGGCCATGTCGCAGATGGTGTTCGAGCTCGGGGATGGGGACTACGGCATGACCCTCGAGGTCTTCGAGTCAGATGGGGACACGGACACGTTCACCCTCGGGTTCTCGGTGCTCGAGGTCCCGCCGGACACCACACTCACGGTGTCGCCGTCGGGCGGGATATACCTCGAGTTCCAGACGATCACGTTCATCGCCGATGTCGAGAGCCAGGACCCGGCCGTCCTCTACGAATGGGACTTCGACTCCTCAGGGGACGAGTTCCTGCCGGACGAGGAGACCTTTGGCGGGGAGGTGTCGCACGCTTACGACGATGTCGGGAGCTACACGGTAAAGGTGAGGGTGATGGACTCCAACGACTCCGTCGCCGTCGAGTCGGCCACGATCGCCGTCCTGGACGCGGGAATCTCTGGCACGTTCGAGGGCGACGTGACCGTGACTAGGGACCCCGACCTCACCAACATCACCACGTTCGACGCAAGCGCGCTCGCGCTGTTCTATCCTGACATATCGGATGTGACTTGGGAGTTCGGGGACGGGAGCACGCTCCATGTGACCGGCCTGCCCTCGGAGCCCGTGACGCACGCCTACGACCCCGTCAGGGACTACGCCGTAAACCTCACCCTCTCGGACGACGACGGGAACACGCTGGAGCTGACCAGGACGCTCTTCATGGTCGAGCCTAGCATAGACCTCATCAGCCCTGCGGACGGGTCGGTGGTGGCGTCTGGCACTCCCATCAGGCTCAGCATCGGGGACGACTCGTTCCCGCTCGTGTCCGTCCAGTACTCCGTGAACGGCGGCGAGTTCCGAGACTTCGAGACCCTTTACTCCATCAGCACCGTGGGCTGGGAGGACGGGTCCTATGTCATCGAGGTCATGGCCGAGGACGACGACGGCAACATCGCGAGGAAGACCGTCGTGACGGTCCTCATAGATGACACAGACCCCACGGTGACAGTCCTCTGGGAGGGCACCACCATGTACGGCGGCGACAGGCTCAACATCACCGTGCGCGTGGAGGACGCGAGCGGGGAGATAGACTCGGTCATGCTCCTCGTGAGCTTCCCGGGCGAGGAGTCCGAGTCCGAGCTCGTGATGCACTACGTCGGGGACGGCGTCTACTACGCGGTAGTCGAGGCCCCCAAGAGACAGGGCATGCTCGAGTTCAGCGTCAACGCGACGGACCTCGCGGGCAACTGGGTGACATCGGACACATACTCGGTGGAGATCAAGCTCCGGTTCATGGACGCCGCGTGGCCCTACATGCTGCTCATCGCGATAGCCTCCGCCCTCGGGGTCGGCGCGTACTTCCTCCGCGAGGCCACCATCGCGGTCGACGAGACATTCGTCATATACAGCGACGGCCGGCTGTTGGCGCACAGCACCAGGAGGCTGAAGCCCGGCATGGACGACCAGATACTCAGCGGCATGTTCGTCGCCGTCCAGGACTTCAGCAAGGACTCGTTCAAGGACGAGACATCGTTCAGGCTGCGCAAGCTGGACTTCGGCGAGAGGTCGGTCCTGATAGAGAAGGGCGAGCACCTGTTCCTGGCCGTCGTGCTGCACGGGAAGGCGTCGAAGAAGGTCGCGAGGAGGATGAAGTCCGTGCTCGACGACATCGAGGACGCCTTCTCGGAGCACCTGGCGGACTGGGACGGAGACCTCGACAAGGTCAGGGGCGTGAACGACAGGGTCAAGATGCTCTACTCGAAGGCCCCCGTGCTCCCTGCCCATCTCAGGCGGAAGGAGGGGTAGGCGGCCCCATGACCTCCCCCTTGCCCGACCTGGTCACATTGGTCGGCATCACGGTCTTCTGCGTGGCGATGGCCCTGCTGTCCTACCGCAGGCGGATATTCAACCTGTCGGGGTCGGTCTCGGCCTTCATCGTCGGCATGGTCATAGGCGTGTGCGGGAACGTGCTCTGGCTGGTACTCCTGCTCGTGTTCCTCCTGACCAGCTTCGGCGCGACCAAGTACAGGTTCGACTGGAAGAGGAAGCAGGGGTTCCAGGAGGGCAAGAAGGGCGAGCGCTCCTGGAGGAACATAGCCGCCAACGGCGCCATACCGACGGCCATCGCCCTGGCGAGTTTCGTGGCCGAGGTGATGAGCGGGGGGGACCCGGCGTCCAACCCGTTCCCGAAGGACATCGCGAGCTTCATGTTCATATCCGCGATAGCGGTCGCGGCCTCCGACACGGCCGCGAGCGAGGTGGGCATCGTCGACCCCAGGGTGTACATGATCACCACGGGCAAGAGGACCAAGAGGGGCGTCGACGGGGGCGTGTCCCTCACGGGCCAGCTGATCGCCTTCGTCGCGGCGGCGTACACCTCCGTCCTCGCGTACATCGTGTTCGCCGCGTTCAACCAGGACCTGCTCGCGGGCCCACCGACGCTCTTCGTGCCGATGCTCTGCGGGTTCTTCGGGTGCCAGATAGACAGCGTCATAGGCGCGACCTGGGAGACGCGCGGCAGGATAGGCAAGCTGGGCAACAACTTCGTCTCGATAGGGATAGGGACCGGCCTCGCGCTCCTGCTCGCGCTCGTGGGTGCCTAGGACTTCCTCAGGGCGTACACGCGCAGGTGCCCCGCGTCGGGCGCGTGGAATGTCTCGGACACGTACCACCCCGTCCTCTCCGCGAGCCCCCTCATCTCCGCCGGGGTCACCATCAGCAGGTCGAACCAGTCGTCGACCGCGTCCCTGTACCTGAACCGGAGCCTTACCTGTCCCGGCATCCTGCCCGCCGACCGGTTCCTCTCGTGGTACTTGAGGTGCTCGGACTTCTCCGTGGCCAGCGGGTCTATCGACTGCGCCAGGAAGACCCCGTCGTCGGAGACGACGTCCCGGAGCCTCAGGAGCATGGACATGACCGCCCCGGGCGTGCCGCACAGGCCGAAGTTGTTCCCGAACGCGACCGCCGTCTGGAAGTGTCCTTTGGGGAAGCGCAGGTCGCACGCGGACATCCTCACGGCGTTCTTGACACCCCTCCGCCTCGCGACCTCGAGCATGTTGTCGCTTATGTCCACGCCGACCGCCTCGAGCCCCGTCTCCTGCA
>JAUPMC010000057.1 GCA_030836605.1 Thermoplasmatota archaeon
CCTCACGAGGCCCTCGACGGACACGAACGTCCCTAGGTGCTTCGCCCTTAGCTTGCGTATCTCCACCCTGGAGTCGTGCGGGAGCCCTTTGATTCTGAAATGTATGATCGGGTTGGTTAGCGCGTGGGAGACCATGTGCTTCACGGCGTCCTCGGCCGCTAGCATGGACTTCGCCGGGTTCACGAGCATGTAGTTCGCGAGGTCGGGGTCGAACTTCTCGACGGACGAGAACTCGACGTACATGCTCCTCACGTCTGGATACAGGTCGGCGATGGCCGACACCTGGTGCCTCTGGTCCTCGGACCCCAGGAACTCCTCCCAGACGGCTATCAGGTCCTCGGGCGTGTACTCCTTGGGCGTCTCTCGTCCCCCCGTTCGACTTCGATGATGCTCCCTCCGTCCGAGCCTCTTGGAGAAGGGACTACGGGTATGGCCGTGCTATACAAAATGGTTTGTCAGGGAGATTGTTGCGGCTACACTCAGCCTACGCCTAGCAGGTCGTTCTGTATCCTGACCACCTCGGCGCTGTCCTTGGCCGCCGCGTAGAGGTCCAGGGCCCCCTTGTTCATGGGCAGGAACGAGGGGCCCCACTTGAACCTCGCCATGATGCCCTCCGCCTGCTCCCGTTCCCCCAATATGTACAGCGCCGCCGCGAAGGCCTCCGCGGTGCTCAGTTTCTGGACCTTGCCGAAGTTGGTCGGGTTCGTAGGCACGACGAAGGGGAGGGCGCGGTGCCTCAGGCCCTTCCGGATGCGAGGGAACGCCTCGAGCCGGTTCCACGAGCAGTCGAGGGCCAGGATGCCGAGCCTGTGCGCCACCTCCCTGTCCTCCGCGGATATCGACTTCTCCGCCGACGGGTCCAGTATGATGGCGCCCCTCGGGACCCTGTTGGGGGAGGCCTCCCTCGCCTCCCCGAACCGGACCATGCGCGCGGCGGTGCACAGCCTCGGGTCGTCTTCGTGGGCCATGATGATGTAGACGCGGATCGGCGGCATCGTCCACGTGGAGCGTCGGAGGTACTATTTCATCCTGCACCTGGCCGGCCCGGAGGACGGGAAGGGAAAAGGGTTCTTAAGGGGCCGATGGATATACGATGACGCCACGATGACGAAGACATCTGCGCTGACTCTGTGATGAGAGACGGGCGATCGGAGTGGCCGCCCCTCGTGACGGGACATCCGTCCCTGAGGGGCCTCGGACGGGAGTGGACGCCATGGTTACCGGGTTCGACTATCTGAGCCAGGACAAGCAGCTCCAGGAGCATTGGCTCAGGCGGTTCGTCGCGATCCTGTTGGACGGCGCGATAGTGTACGTCCCACTGCTCCTCCTGGGGACCGTGATAGGCGCCCCGTACGTGTTCACAGGGTTCTTCTCGGGGGTCGCGCTCTTCGTCTACTCCTTCCTGTTCGAGTCCGCCACGGGGGGGACGATAGGCAAGATGGCCTTCCACATGAAGGCGGTGCCGATACACGGGACGATGTCCCCGTCTCAGGCGATGCTGAGGAACCTGTCCAAGGTGTTCGTCCTCTTCCTTTTCCTCGACTGGGTCGTCGGGATGGCCGTGGACACGAAGGACCCGAGGCAGAAGTGGATGGACCAGGTGGCCCACACATCCGTCATATTGTACGAGCCCACCCGCGCGCGCTGAGGCTCACGGGAGGCTCCACAGCCAGCCCCTCCTCTCCTGGGACACCTCGCCCTTGACCAGGCCCTTGCCCCTCATCTTCGTCAGGAACAGGACCGTCTGGTCCGGGCACCTGCGCCCGGCGGATGCGGACTCCCGCTCGATCTCCATCGTCGTCATCGGACCTTTCTCGAGCAAACCGAGGACGTAGTCCTCGGCCTCCGACACGGTCATGACGCGCCGGGGCCCGCTCCTTGCCGCCATGATGGGGTGATGTGCCGGGCCGGGTAACAAACCTGCCGGCAGGGCTCACGCCGGGAGGAGACAGAAATGAAAAGTGAGAAAGGGGTTTGACACCAAAGCCACGGTCACCAGGTCACTATTACCCGGAGAACGTGCACTCTGCCATGTTACCGTCAGTCGACTCGTAGATGGCGGTAAAGGTATAGATCGTGGCAGCCGAGAACGACGCGGTCATCTTGACGTTGTCGCCCTGGTCAGCGTAGCCGTTGCCCGACAGGTCCTGGATGACGAAGGTCACCGTGAGCGCCCCCAGAGTCAGCGTCTGCATGGTCTGGGTGTCGCCGAGCCCGTCATTGAGCATGTCGACGGTCAGGTTAGCCCAGCCGCCGGATGTCGTCCCGTCATCGAGCAGTAACGATATCAAGTCCCAGCCGATGTCCTGGTTGACCGCGCCGAACGTCACCTTAACGCCGTTCGTGATCGGCTCGTCGGTCAAAGTCGTTGTCGGGGTGCTAGACGTGTCCGTGCCGAACCCCAGTACCATCACGTACAGCACTGCGGCCAACACGACCGTGATCGCCACCATCAGGATGGTTGCGATGACAGGGGACACGGCTTCTGAGTCCTTCCGGACTGCCCATATCTTCTTCATTGTTTTGTCCTCCTGCGGACCTTTCGGCCCGCGTAAGGGTATTTACCGCCGAGCTGCGCTTATATAGCTTTGCCGCTCGTTATCAACTCTGAGCGTTTGCGACTTCGTCTTATGCCGTACCCATATATCTGGGCATGTCGCAGGTTCTTAAAGGACAAGAAGACTCCGTCTTCTTAGTTAAGAGAGATGTCTTAGAAAAGGTCGCTTTTTGCCGATTTAACGACGTTTCTTAACGGCGCCCGGTCAACAGGTCCGTATGCCGCTCTGGTCGAACGCGCAGGGCAGGATGCCCACGAGCCCGGGCCTGTTCCTGACCTTCTGCACGACTATGTACTTCTTGAACTCGTGCCCGACCTTCTCGCGGTCGAGCTCGAATATCACGTCCGCGAGGTCCTCGATGCTGCTCTGGATGCGGGACGCGTGGACCCCTTTGAGCACCGTCATGAGCGTCAGGCTCTCCGAGTGCTGCGTGTGGGCCTTTATGGTCCTCATGGCCATCAGCACCTCGGCGCTGTCGTAGTTCTCCAGGAAGAAGTCGAGGGAGTTGATGACCACCCTGAAGGGGGGCGTGAGCTTCGATATCTCGTACGCGAGGAACGTGAGGAAGTTCTCCTCCCTGTGGGCGTCCTTCTCCCTGATCCGCCTGATGTCCTCGAGGGTGATGCCCTCCTGCCTGAACCGGCTGATCTCGAGCTTCTTCGCGAGCACGCCCTCGTAGTACTTCGTACCTATGTTCACTATGTTGATGTCCGTCCTCCACCCGTGCTCGCGCATGACCGCGAGCACGTCCTCGTCCCTCTCGGTTGATGTGAAGTACGTGACGGGCTCCTGCCCGGTCGAGGCGAACTGCTTCGCGAAGAACTCTGTCCCGGAGCCGGGCCCTCCGACCACGAGGACCGTGGAGCCCTTCTGCACGCCCCCGCCGAGGTGGTCGTCGAGCGCGGGCACGCCCATGCTCGTGAGCTTCATCTCACTCCTCCTTCGCCGCGCGTATGCCCGAGTCGCACACGAGGTTGACCATGTTCGCGATCTCCGGGGTCGAGTGCTCCTCGACCGACAGTATGATGGTGCGGGCCTCCTTGACCCGCAGGCCCGAGACCAGTATGTGCAGGAACTCGGACAGTATCCAGCTGTTGTTGTGTATCGCCAGCGAGTTGATCGAGTCTATCACCACGAGCTTCTCCTTCGACTGGGAGCGCCTGAGGAGGTACTCGACCTTGAGCATGACGTTCTCCAGCATCGTCGGGCTCTCGACCAGGGACGCGTGCTCGTCCTTCTGGGCGGCCGCGGTGCCCATCATGATGTGCGATATGCAGTCGACGAAGTAGACCCTCGATGTGTCTATCTCGAGCGCCTGCATCACGCGCTTGATGGCCTCGAACGAGATCGTCGCGGTGACGTATATCGTGTCCATGTCGCGCTTGCCCGCGTACAGGTCGATCACGCCGCTCATGACGTCCAGGTAGTTGTCGACGCTCATCTGCAGCGACACCGCCGAGCCCGGCGGCAGCTCGTTCAGCTGCCTCGCGACGTTCCCGGCGATCCTCGAGTCGGTCATGTCCCCGCGCTCCCTCCCTTCAGCAGGGGCACGAGCAGCACCCCGACCGGCGTCAGGTCGAGGACGTACTTCGCCCTGCTGTGCATGGTCCCGCGCATCTTGATGACCTGGAGCGTCCTGAGGAGGTCCCCCCGGCGCTCCATGTTCGCCATGAGCACTATGCCGTCCGATATGGCCTCCTCGACGCCGAACGTCGAGTACGCGGACGACTGGGCCGCGACCTCGCTCACGAGTATCGATGTGCAGTTCAGGTCGGACAGCGTCTTGCTCAGCTTGAGTATGAAGTCCCTGATCTTCTCAGGGGTCTTGAGCTTGTAGCACACGGACGTGATGGAGTCCATCACCATCCGCCTTATGCCCAGCTCCTTGACGAGGCTGCCTATCGCAGCGACCAGGAGGTCTATCTCCTCCATCGAGAGCTCGGCCTTGGTCATGCCCAGCCGCTCGTACATCGCGGGCATGTCCACGAACACGAGCCGTCCGGACTTGATCAGCTCGCGGTCGAAGAACTTGTAGGGTATGATGTTCATCAGGAGCTTCTCCGAGTTCTCCGTCACGCTAATGAAGAGCGAGTTCTCCCCTGAGACGGCGCCGTGGATGAGGTACTCGAGCGCGAGGGATGTCTTGCCGGTCCCGCAGCTTCCCGTGAGTAGGACCGTGTTGTCCCGGGGTATGCCGCCGTATAGGATGGTGTCTAGGCCGTCTATTCCGGTGACGCACCTGTCCCTGTCACCTGTTCTCGGGGGCATCAGTCCTTGAGAATGCGGTGAACCGCTTATTATTGTTTCCAGAGGCGCGCGGGCGCGCGCGGGTCTGCGCTCGACATGTTTTTATCGAAGCAGGTAGGTGTTCAGCGTCGATGGAGCCTGTGATCCAAGTCGCGCTGGACCTCGTCCTCGGGGACCGCGCGATGCAGATAGCGGACGAAGCGGTCAGAGGCGGGGCCGATTGGATAGAGGCGGGGACGCCCCTCATCAAGAGCGAGGGCGTCGAGATCATCAGGAAGCTCAAGAAGGCATTCCCGCACAACATCGTGGTCGCCGACATGAAGACCATCGACGTGGGCGGGGCCGAGGTCGAGATTGCGGCGAAGGCCGGGGCGGACGTGGTCGTCGTCCTTGGCCTCTCGTCCGACCCGACCATAACCGAGGCGGTGCTCAGCGCGCGCCAGTACGGCGCGAAGGTCATGGTGGACCTGTTCAACGTCAAGGACAAGGCGGCCAGGGCGAAGAGGGCCGAGGAGATGGGCGCGTCGTACGTCTGCGTCCACGTGGGCGTGGACGAGCAGATGGTCGGAGGGTCCCCGTTGGCCGAGCTCGAGGGGGTCGCGGGGGCTGTCGGGATACCGGTGGCTGCCGCTGGCGGCATCAACAGCGAGACCGCGGCGGACGTGCTCGCGGCCGGGGCGTCCATAATCATAGTCGGCGGGGCCATCATCAAGGCCAAGGACGTCACGGCGGCGGCGAGGGCCGTCAAGACCGCGCTGACCGAGCGGAGGGGCGTGCGCACGGAACTGTTCAAGAAATACTCCGCCGACATGCTCTTCGAGGCGTTCTCCAAGGTCTCCTCCCCGAACGTGACCGACGCGCAGCACAAGATGGGCGCGATGAAGGGCATCGTGGCAAGGACCGGGCACGGCGTCAAGATGGTCGGCAGGGCGTTGACCGTCCAGACCGTGAACGGTGATTGGGCGAAGCCGGTCGAGGCGATCGACAGGGCCTCGAAGGGCGATGTCATCGTCGTAGACGCGTGCGGGGGCGAGATAGGCGTCTGGGGCGAGCTCGCGTCTTGGAGCTGCAAGACCAAGGGCGTCGCGGGCGTCGTGATAGACGGCGCGGCCAGGGACATCGACTCCATCGTCGACATGGGCTTCCCGTGTTTCTCTAGGCACACAGCGTCGAACGCCGGGGAGCCGAAGGGTTACGGCGGCATCGGGCACGAGATAGTCTGCGGCGGCGTGACCGTGAGGACCGGCGACTGGGTGATAGGCGACGAGAGCGGGGTGGTCGTGGTGCCCCAGGAGCACGCGCTCGAGGTGGCTAACAGGGCAATCGATGTGATGGAGCGCGAGAACAGGCTGCGTGAGGAGATCCAGAGGGGCGGCACGCTATCCAGCGTCATGAAATTGGAGAAATGGGAGAAGGTCGGCTGATCCTTCAGCCCAGGTAGCCGGTCTGCTCCGCGAGCTCCTCGAGTCTGCGTATGCGCGCGCCCATCGGCGGGTGCGTCATGAAGAGCGTCACTATCCCGCCTCCCCTGAACGGGTTCACGATGAACAGCGTGGATGTGGCGGGGTTCCCGCGCTCGATGGGCCTGCGCCTGTTGCCCTCCTCGAGCTTGGCGAGCGCGCGGGCCAGGGACCGTGGCCGCTGTATCATGAGCGCACCCTCCTTGTCCGCCTTGTACTCCCTGTTCCTCGATATAGCGAGCTGCAGCAGGAGGGCGGCGATGGGCGCGGTCACGATGGCCACTATCACTATCGCCGGGTGCGCGTTGTTCCTGGCCCGGCTGAAGATGAAGACCCTCGCGGCGAACGATATGGCGCCCGCGATGGTGGCGGCGACGGACATGACGAGCATGTCCTTGTTCTTCACATGCGCCATCTCGTGGGCGAGGACGCCCTCGAGCTCATCGTCGGAGAGCAGCGTCAGGATGCCCTCGGTGACGGCCACGACCGCGTTCTTCCTGTTCCTCCCGGTGGCGAACGCGTTCGGGTTATGGGTCGGCACGATGGCGACCCTGGGCATGGGGAGGTCGCCCTTGAGGCATATCTTCTTGACGATGTTGTAGACCCTCGGGGCCTCGGCCTCCGTCACGATCTTGGCCCTGTATGACCAGAGGACGATCTTGTCGCTGAGGAAGTAGCTCACGATGTTCATGATCGTGGCGAGGGCCAGGAAGAACAGCGCGCCCAGCACCCACTCGTCCGCGTACAGGCCGCCCAGGAGGTACCCTATCCCGACGAACAGCAGTGTCAGTGCGGCGAACAGGCCAAGCGTGCGCAGGTTCGAATGCATCGCTTCTCTCTCCCGACCTCTTTCAGGCGCGAGTGCGATAAGAACGTTTCGACGTGGAGTCTTACGCTCCGCGACGGAAAACGGCCATTCAGGCGCCTTTCAGGGTGGTCGGCGGCGTATATCTTTATTGGGGATGAATGTTTACCACCGTGGGGGCGGAGGACTAAGCCCCCATCACGCTCTGACAGGGTGTTCACAATGGAGACATCTGACGACAAGCTCGAGAGAAGGATGTACAGCCACGACCTCGCACCGCTCCCGAAGGAGATGGACGCCATTTTCAAGACCATGCCCGACCAGGTCATCAGGCCGGGGTACACCGAGGAGGTGTCCCAGATGGTCAAGAAGGCGATCGCGACCAACAAGCCCATCGTGCCCAGGGGCGCGGGCACCTGGGGGCTCGGGGGTTCCGTCCCGGTCAAGGGCGGCTACGTGCTCGACATGACCGCGATGAACAAGATCATCTCGATCGACGACAGGAATATGACCGTGACCGTCCAGCCCGGCATCACGTGGAAGGCGCTGGCCGACGCGCTCGACGCGAAGGGGCTGTTCCTCCCGAGCCATCCGAGCAGCGCGCCGTCCGCCACCATCGGCGGGTGGATAGGCACGGGCGGCACAGGCATAGGGGCCTACAAGTACGGCACCGCGGGGGACTTCGTCAGGGACCTCGAGGTCGTGCTGCCCTCGGGCGCCATCATGCACACGGGGGACAAGCGGGTCCCGGCGAACGGCGGCGGGCCGAACCTGAACTGGCTGTTCGTCGGCTCCGAGGGCATACTCGGGGTCATCACCGAGGTCACGTTCTCCGTCCTGCCGAAGCCCGAGGAGATCAGGTTCGTGAGCTACTCGTTCGCAGACCTGGCCAAGTCCGCCCCGGCGCTCAGGAAGCTCGTCAGGAGCGACGTGAACCCGATGCACATCATGTTCGGCGACAGGTCGCACTTCGATTACCTGAGGAGCATCGGCAAACACGCCCCGGAGGTCGGGTGCATGTTCACGATGGCGCTCACTGGCTCGAAGGCGTCCGTGGACGCCGAGGAGAAAGCCCTCGACGAGATGGTATCGGCGGCCGGGGGCTCGAAGCTGCCCAAGGAGGTCGCGGACCACGAGTGGTCCGAGAGGAGCTACGAGTTCAGGGTCAGGGAGCTGGGCGTCGGGGCCATACCCGGCGAGATACTGGTGCCCCTCGACTCGCTCGAGAAGGTCCTGGGCGAGATGGACAAGCTCGTGAAGGGCATGAAGCTCAAGACGGCGACGATCGGGACGGTCGCGGACAATAACACGGTCATGCTGATGCCGTACTACCTCACCGAGGAGCAGAACTTCTGGAGGTCGACGACGGCCATGGGCTTCGGCAAGAAGCTCGGGGACATCGCGTTCGAGAACGGCGGCAGGCCCGTGGGACTGGGCATATTCTTCGCCGCGAACCTGTCCAGGGTCAGGGGCAAGGAGGGGGCCGAGCTGGTCAGGACCCTGAAGAGGGCGATGGACCCGCACGAGATCATGAACCCCGGGAAGCTGGTCGAGACAGGGACTAGGTGGGGCATAGCGATGCCTGCGTTCCTGATGAACTTCGGCATGAACATGATGGCCGGCGTGAAGGGGCTCATGCCCAGGGACAAGATGGGCGAGAGGGAGCTGGCGAAGGTCAAGAAGTGACAGGGCCTACTTGGCCAGCGAGGGCATCGACCGCTTGACCGCGTGTGAGAGCAGCGTGCCCACCGTCCCGCCGATGGTCACCTGGGCGATGTTCGTGGGTATCTCCGCGACCGCCACGGCGAATGCGTAGTCCATGATCAGCCACTCCGAGAGGAAGTACGTGGTCACCATGCACGCCCCGCCGCACGCTATCCCGAGGGCGTAGGCCCAAGGCTTCCCGCCTTTGATCCGGCCGAGGACGCCCGCAACGAGCCCCTCGGCACCCTTGGCCACCAGGGTCGTGGGCGCGAACATGCCGAAGCCGATGATCAAGTCCGCGGCGGCGGAGCCCACACCGCCGCATATCAGGCCCGCTCTCCAGCCGAACGTGAAGGCCGAGAAGAACACCATGGCCTCGCCGAGGTTGAAATACCCCTTCGTCGGGGGGAACGGTATGACCGTCATTATCGTGATGGCCGCGGTCAGCGCTGTGAGCACGCCGTAGAGAGCGACCGTCTTGGGGGACACGAATTTGGCGTCCCCGCTCGCGATTATCTTGGGCCTCTCGTCCCCGCTCTCCCTCAAATCTTCCGCTGCCAAGCCGACCGGACCCCCATGGCGACGAGGTACATTAAAACTCACGGGTCAGGCGTGACGGACCCGGCATCGTGGCTACGATTTCAGAGGGGGACGCCGTAGACGTACTTGGCCAAGGCCGGGAGCAGGAGGGCGAGGACCGCGACCGCCAGGGCGACGTAGTCCGACGGCCTCATGCGTATCTCCCTCAGGTAAGTGCGGTCCCTGAAGGCGCCGTAGGCGCGGGACTGGAGCGTAAGAGCGAGCGTGTCCGCGGTCCTCAGCGCGGACACCACCGCGGGGACTAGTACGGAGACGTAGTTCTTCGACCTCCGGATGAACGAGCCTTTGTCCAGTTCCAGGGCGCGGGCCCTCTGGGCGTCCTTGATGGACTCGATCGTCAGGCCGAACGTCGGGATGAACCTGAACGATATCGAGAGTGCGAGGCCGTAGTCGAACCTGAGGCCCAGCTTGACCAGCGCTCGGACGAGGTCGCGCTGCTGGGTCGTGAACATCAGTATGTACCACACCGTCGCGAAGCAACCGATGCGGACGGCGGATGTCACGCCCCGCCAGATGGCTGGCTCGGTTATGTCCAGCGGGCCGATCGAGAACAGCACGGGGGTCCCGGACCTGTCGAAGAGCGGCCAGAGCAGCGTGATGAGGACCATGAGCCTGACCACGAACTTGAGGGCGAAGAAGGCCTTCCCGAAGCTCGACTTGGAGAGCGCCAGGAGCAGCAGGATGAATGCGAGTAGCAGTACGAGCGGGAGGAGCTCCGACAGCATGAACGCCAGGACGCTGAGCAGGAGCACCGCCAGCAGCTTCACTCTCGGGTCGAGCCTGTGCAGGAAGGAGCCCTTCTCGGAGTAGAGGTCGAGGAGGCCGGTCAATCGTCATCACCCCTGGTGAGCTCGAACACCAGCTCCTGGGGCGTGAGGATGTCCCGCGACACGCCCATCTGGGACAGCTTGTGCGCCAGCTGAGTGACGGGCGGGGGCAGGAGCTTGCTGCGCCTCAGCAGCTCGATGTCGGAGAACGCGCCCCGCGTGTCCGAGTCGAGGACTATCCTCCCTTCGGCCATGACCACGACCCTGTTCGCGTGCTCGGCGACCAGCTTCATCTCGTGGGTGATGAGCACGACCGCTTTGCCTTCGCCGTTCAGCTTCCGTATGATTGCCATCAACTCGTCAGCCTCGTTGGCGTCCAGCCCGGTCGTGGGCTCGTCGAACACGAACACCTTCGGGTCCATGGCGATGACCGACGCGATGGACACCCTCCGCCGGAGGCCGAGCGGCAACGACAGCGGGGGCTTCCCCCTCACCTCGGAAAGGCCCATGACCTCGATGGCGCCGTCCGCCCGTCTCTTGACCTCGTCCGCTGGCAGGCCCATGTTGCCGGGGCCGAAGGACACTTCCTCCTGCACGGTCCCGCAGAACAGCTGATGGTCCGGGTTCTGGAATGCGTACCCGACCACGCGCGCCATCTGGGCAGGGGTCATCGTCGACGAGTCGCCGCCGGAGACCACCACCTGGCCCACGGAGGGCCTCAACAGGCCGTTCATGTGCTTCGCGAGCGTGGTCTTGCCCGAGCCGTTCCCGCCGACGACGGCGATGTACTCGCCGCTGTCGACCTCGAGCGTGACGCCCTTGAGGGCGTCCACGCCGGACTCGTAAGTGAACTTGACGTTGCGGAGGAACAGCACTTGGTGGTTCCCGTCGTGCTCCGGGAGGGGGATCACCGGCTCACCATCCTCGTGTGCCTCGGGGCGTTCACCATGATCTCGGCGACGGCCTCCTCGACCGTGAGGAAGCCCAGGGGAGGGCCCTTCCTGCGGGCGCTGATCATCGAGGCCACCTCTGACAGCTGTGGCGGCGAGACCCCGGCCTCCTTGAGGAACCTCGGGTCCCTCAGGACCGCCGCGGGGGGGCCCGAGGCGGTGATCCGCCCGCCGACCAGCACCACGAACCTGTCGGAGAACTTGGCGAGCGCCTCCGCGTCACGCTCCATCACGACGACCGTCATCCCGTGGTTGGTCTTCAGGTCGCTCAGTATCGTGTACAGCTCTATCCTGCCGACCGGGTCGAGCGCGTATGCGGGCTCGTCCAGGACGAGCATGGATGGCTTCATGGAGAGGGCGGCCGCGATCGCGAGCCGCTGTTTCTGACCGCCGGAAAGCGTGGAGGGGGACCGGCCGTTCATGCCCTTGAGCCCCACGAGCCCGAGGGCCCACTCCACCCTCCTCGCGATCTCGTCCCTCGGCACCGCGAGGTTCTCCGGCCCGAAGGCGACCTCCTCCTCGGCGCTCATGCAGAAGAGCTGGCTCTCCGGCTCCTGGAAGACCATGCCGACGAGGGTCGAGAGCTGCGCGACCGAGTACTCGGACGCTTTGTGCTCGAAGACCTCGACGGACCCCTCCGACTCCCCCTTGATGGACTTCGGTATGAGCCCGTTCGCGAGGAAGGACAGGGTCGTCTTGCCAGCGCCGTTCGGGCCGAGGACCGTGACGAACTCGCCCTGCCCTATCCCCAGGGAGGGGATGTCTAGGGCCCACCCTGACATACCCGGATACCTGAACCTGACATCCTCGAGCCTGAGCGCCTGCATCCGATTTCCTGGCCTCTGCGCTCAATCGGGTGGTTCTCTAATAAACCTTCGCGGGCTGGGAGGTCCCAGCCGCTCGCTCAGCGCGTCAGCTGGGGTAGAAGAACGCTTCCTTGCCCTTGCGGACGACCCTCACGAGGCCCCTCTTCGACAGCGAGGCGATGGCCTTCGTCGCCTGCTCGGGCGGCAGCTTGCTGGCCCGCATCAGCTGGCCCCTCGTGACGCCGCTCGGCCTCAGGACGCCGAGGATCCTCTGCTCGGCCTCCTCCTCGGTCCCGGCGGACTGTATCACGAGTTGCTTCCTGACCGCTGGCGCGGGCGGCGGCACAAGCTTGTACACCTCGGCCTTGCCCTGCCTCTCTGTCACGGTGCTCCCCGCGGATATGAGCCTGCCCAGGCTGAGCGTGACCTTCTCCTCCGAGTAGCCCGTGAGAGACATGATGTCGGCGATGGTCTTCCCCTGCTCGTCCAACAGCGACAGGACCTCGCCGTCGAGCAGGTTCTCCGGCGGGTGCTTGTCCTTGACGACGGACAGGTTGTCGAGGTGCGTCTTCAGGAAGTCCTTGCTGACCTCCTTGAACTTGTCCATGTCCTCCTCGAGCAGCCTCTCCAGCTCCTCGACGTCCAGGCCCAGCTCCTTCCACCTCTCGAGCTTCTCCCTGTACAGCTTCCTCTTGAGCTCGGTGGCCTTCTGGTCCACCAGTGGGGTCACGTGGTTCTTCCTCTCACCGGTGTCCTCGATGTCCGTGCGGGTGGTGACGCTGTACCTGACGCTGGAGCCCCTGAGGGCGTGGTGTATGTCCTCCAGCTTGTCGAACAGGCGCTCGTCGTCCCCAAGGTCGAGCTCGAAATCGTAGTCGCCGACAACTGGCGTGGCGCCGATCTGCCTCATGCGCTCCACGACCTCCTTGGGCGACTCGCCCTCGCTGCTCATCTCGACCCTTATGAAAGTCTTGATCATCGTGACTACCTTGGGCTGGCGACACTATAACCGTGGGGGTTCTTTATGGTTTTCGGAAATCCTCATACACGCAGCCCCAGGGCAGATGTGAGCTTAATATACTGGTCAGTTTGATGACACTGGAGCATGCCCTCTGACGCCTCGGTCAGATTCGTGACGACCATGTTCTCGAAGCACTACCGCGAGGCGCCCCTCCATATGCCTGACAGGTTCGCTAGGAGGGAGTTCGGGTTCATGTTCTTCGACAGGACCTTCGTGATGAGGCACCTGTCGTTCCCGACGAGGGCGGCCCTTAAGAACTACCTCGTCGAGCAGGTCCCCTCGCACGCGTACTACTCGTGCGCCTACTACGAGAAGCCTGACGCGCCGACCATGGCGGAGAAGGGGTGGCGCGGGGCGGACCTCATATTCGACCTTGACGCCGACCACGTGGAGGGCACGAAGGGGCTGTCCTACGAGAAGATGCTCGAGCGGGTCAAGGAGGAGGTCGTGAGGCTCATAGACGAGTTCCTGCTCGGGGACCTGGGGTTCGACGAGGGGAGCCTCAAGGTGGCGTTCTCCGGGGGGAGAGGGTACCACGTGCACATCAACGACCCGCGCGTGATGAGGCTGTCGAGCCACGAGAGGCGGGAGATCGTGGACTATGTCACGGGCACGGACCTGGACATAGACTGGGTGTTCCCGTCGACCGCGTTCGAGGCGAGGAAGTACAAGGACAGGGTCGGGATGGAGTACCGGAGGGCGATGCCCAGGCTCGAGGAGGGCGGGTGGCGCCGGAGGATGAGGAGGGGCATCGACGACCTGCTCACGGAGCTGGAGGCACTCGACCAGGAGGAGGCGGTGAAGAGGATATCCGAGATGCTCTCGGCGTCCGAGAAGGAGACCGGGGGGAAGACCGTCAGCGGCCTCTACTCCGACCTGTTCACGGGGGCCTCGGGCAAGCGCGGGGTCGACAGGATGCGCTCGGACGACACGTTCGAGGTGTTCTCCCAGAAGAGGTACGGCGACGCGTTCCTGAGGCTGGTCGAGATGCGAGTCAAGGGCCGGATGAAGGGCGAGACCGACGAGCCCGTGACATCCGACATCAAGAGGCTCATAAGGCTCCCCAGCTCGCTGCATGGGAAGACCGGGTTCGAGGTGATCCCCATGAGGAGGGACGACCTGGACGGGTTCGACCCGTTCGTGTCCGCCGTGCCGCGGGCGTTCGGCGCCCGCGAGGTGGGCGTGGTGTGCGAGAAGGCCGTCGAAGTCAGGCTCAAGGACAGGACTTACTCCCTGGACGAGGGCCGGAACGAGGTGCCCGAGTTCGTCGCAGTGCACCTCATCTGCCGCAGGCTCGCGACCATGGACGTTAAGTGAGAAAACTATTAATCGGCTCTCGGGCATCTTCGGGTGCGATGCCGTTCTCGAAGAAGATTCTGGAGGACTCCATTCGGTTGGGGAGGATCCGCGCCATCAAGCGGACCCTGTACGTCGTGGAATTCGCCCTCCTCGTCGCCCTGGCGATCTTCTTCGTGTTCGTCATTGGGGACGCCGCCCTCACACCGCGCCTATACCTGCCCATCGACGAGTTCCTGGCGGTGTTCGCTCTCGTGCTGCTCGTCATATGCGTCGAGAGCTTCTTCTTCAGGATCCTGGAGATAAGGTTCGCCCGGAGCTCCAGCGCGAGGCACCTGATGGCCAAGAACTCGATCACACACTCCCTCTTGCTGGCCGTTGTCGCCGCGGTCGTTACGATCGTGCTGATGGTGCCATCGGTCCTCGCGGTCGCGGAGGACGCCGCGCAGAAGACCGTCTCCGTATCCAGCGAGGACTTCGAGCTGTGGACCAAGGACCCTCTAGCGATCCAGCGCGTGTCCGAGCTGCGCGCATCCTGCCCTGACACCGTCGAGCTCTACGTCGTCCGCGACTCGGACTACGTCGAGTACGACGGGGACGTCACCGACATGTACTTCCAGCGGATCAACAGGGACGACTACGAGGTCGCTGGCTCGCTGATCATCGAGATGCCGGTCATGGAGTACGCCTTGCTCCACCTGGTCGTCAACGACCTCTCGTCGCCTGGCGCGAGCGTGACCGTGACCATCGTCTACGACACCTCCGAGAACATCACGGGCATAGTGGCCTTGCTGAGCATGGCATTCGTGGTCGCCAACGTCGCGTGGATCGCGTACCTCACGCCCATCGAGAAGAAGTACGCCCAGGGATCCATATACAAGTGATCAGCCGAGCGCGCAGCACGTGTCCTTTCTCCTGATGGTGATCCCCTTCGCGGCGGCCGCCCTGACGGTCTCCTCCGACGGGAGCGCTATCCCGTCCAGACCGGCGAGCACCGCGTCGAGCTCCCACGAGCGGTCGCGCCTCGAGCGCATGCACCCGAGCACGATGCGCGTCCTCGGGAGGGACGAGCGCGCGGCCTTCACGAAGGACACGACATCCTCCCCGCTCGGGGGCCTGCGGGACTCGTAGTCGGTCCCCCTCGTGGGGATGAAGGATATGATGACCAGCGTGCTCGGCGATATCGGCCCCAGCCGTCTCAGGGCCGCCATCTCCCCGCTCATCTCCCCGCCCTTGACGCCCACGCACACGTGGGGCGCGACCGTGCCCGCCCCGAGGTCCATCAGGTCCCTGACGACTGAGAAGTACTCCTCAGACGAGGCCCCTATGCCCAGTACCTCGCGCACCGTCTCGTCGTCGCCGTACAGGTCCACGGAGAACGAGTCCACACCCGCCTCGACGAGCTCCCGGAGCGACTCCCTGGGAGCGAGGCCGACATGGGCGTTTACCTTGAGCTGGGTCGAGGACTTTATCCTCTTGATGGCGGGGACGAACCTCTCAAGGCGGACCCGGCCATCTACATCTGAACCACCGCTCAGGAGGAACCCTTTCCCGCCGGCCTCGGACAGAGAGGACGCGAACGACAGGAGCTCGTCGGGCTCGGTCGCCGGGACCATGCCCTCGAGGTACCTCCCCGCGCAGTGCCTGCACCTCAGGGAGCACGAGCGGCCCGTGACGGATACCGACGGGAAACCCCTGCCGGGATAGTAGCAGTCGAGGACACTCTGCACGGAGCACGTCCAGTGCCGGGGCGGGTAATGAAGGTTGTGCGGGCGTTCGCAGGAGCCATGCAAAAGGTTTATCTGAGGCCCCCTCTCTAGGGCCCCTGCTGGTCAGCATGAAGGCATTCGAAGTCAAGGGACAATACCGAATATCTCTGCGCAGGTGGCAGCCGTTCGCCATCGAGGTGGCATCGCCTGACGAGAAGGCCGCCTTGGAGAAGTCGTTCGCTCTCATTGGCAGCAGGCACGGGGTCAAGCGCAAGTTCGTGAAGATAGAGGGCGTGAAGCCGCTCAAGCTCGAAGAGGTCACGGACCACGCGGTCAAGTACCTGTTGGGGGCCAAGAAGTGACCGACGAGGCCGCCCTCCGGGAGAACATGATGAGGCTCGAGACCGCGAAGGCTCAGCTCGAGGCGCTGGCGAAGCAGCAGGAGCTCATACAGCTCGCGGTCGAGGAGCACGTCAAGGCCAGGGAGACGGTCAAGAACCTCGTCAAGAGCGCCCCCGGGGACGAGCTGATGGTCCCGGTCGGGGCGGACTCATACATCTTCGCCAAGTCCTCCGAGAGGAAGGATGTCGTCCTGGGCGTCGGCTCAGGCGTCTCCGTGCAGCGCAACGCCGAGGAGGCCGAGAAGATGCTCGACTCCAGGGTCGAGGAGCTCGCCCAGGCGTTCCAGAGGGTGGCTGAGATGGCCGTCCAGACGGAGGAGGCCATCCAGGAGCTCACGGAGAAGATCCAGCGGCAGTACGAGGGGTCTCGGCCGGACTAGACGGCCCGAGGTTCGGACATGTTCAAGGCTCTGAGGGAGAAGTTCTCGGCGGCGTCGAGCGCGGCCAAGAGCAAGTCGATAGAGGACATCTCAGAGGTCGCCGGCGATTCTGGAAGGCGTCTGAAGGAGAGCGTCCTCGACGACGTGCTCAACGAGCTCCAGATGGGGCTCTTGGAGGCGGATGTCGCGCTGCCGGTCGCTGAGGAGCTCGCCGAGAAGGTCCGGGCGTCCCTGGCTGGGAAGAGGATCGACC
>JAUPMC010000058.1 GCA_030836605.1 Thermoplasmatota archaeon
TACCTTACGGGGAGCAAACTGCTCGGGTTCAGCTCCTACAACTGGATCGACCAGTGCTCTGTCCGGTCAGTCCACTACGGGATAACCCTGATGTCCTCGACTGATAACTACGTAATGTCGACATCGGTGGCGGACTGCTACTATGGAATCTACATCGTGAACTCGCCTCGCTGCGTGGTCAACGACACCGTGGTGTCCGGATGCTCCTATGGGATCTGGATCCATCAGTCGGACGGGACGTGGGTCTCATGCAACGAGGTGACAGGCTCTGAGTGGACCGGTGTCTTCCTGTACAGCTCATCGTACTGCGAGGTCCACCAGAACGTCGTCTCGGGGTCCTTCCAACGGGGGATAAGGCTCACCGACGCGCGCTCGAATCACATTACCCACAACGACTTCGTCGACAACTGGATCCAGGCCTATGAAGAGTACGAGTCGACCGGGAACCTGTGGGACGACGGGTACCCCGCCGGGGGCAACTACTGGAGCGACTACGACGGCGTCGACTACCTCAGCGGCGTCGACCAGACCGAGCCCGGCTCGGACGGCATCGGGGACACGCCCTATGTGCTCGCGTCAGGGAGCCAGGACAACTACCCCCTGATGGTGCCTTTCGCGTCGCCGAACAACGCTCCTATCGCCAACTTCAGCGTCTCCGCCAACCCGTGGGAGGTCTGGGAGATATTCGAGTTCGACGCGTCATCGTCCTGGGACTACGAGGACGACTTGGCCGAGCTCCAGGTCCGCTGGGACTGGGAGAACGACGGCGTGTGGGACACACCATGGTCATATGACAAGATGGCGTACCACATCTTCGAGGAGCCCGGCGAGCACTTCGTGGCCCTCGAGGTCGTCGACACCGGGGGGCTGACTGACACCTCGGTCTTGGGCATCTATGTCCCGGACGTGATAGAGCCTACCCCGCCCAACACGTTCAACCTGCCGTTCGCGACGACCGACGTGGTCTTCGACCCCGAGAGGCCGTACGCGTACATCACGGACAAGTACGCGATGAAGCTGTACTTCGTGAACCTGACTGACGGCTCTGTGGACCAGACCTTCGTGTTCCAGTACATGACTGAGTCACTGGCGATGACCCCGGACGGGTCGAGGCTGTTCGTGGCGCTCCTGACGAGGGAGCACGACCCCTGCTGGTTCGAAGGACAGGTCGGGTACATCGCGTCCATAGACCTGGAGACGCAGGTGAAGGACCGCGAGTTCATGATAGACGAGGACCCGTTCGACCTGCTCGCCACATCGAACGGCCATCTGGTAGTATCCCCTGGCTCGGGCCAGTGGGACTACATCAGGACATACGACGCCACCGACGGCACGCCGATCGGCTCGGCGTTCATAAGGCACATGTCGAGGCTCTCGATGCACCCGTCGGAGGCGATCGTGTACGCTGCCGACACCGACGTCTCGCCCTCGGACATAACCAGGTTCGACCTGTCCCGGTCAGGGGACATATCCTTGGCGGGGGACTCGCCGTACCACGGCGATTACGAGATGGCCGGTAACGTGTGGGTCAACCCGCTCGGCGACTCGCTCGTAGTCAGGGGCGGACATGTGCTGACCGCGGGATTGCCGATATCGCTGGACATGTACTACGTGATGACGATGACCACCGCCACGCCCATAGCGGACGTGGAGTTCGACCTGGCCTACGGCCTGGTCCTCTCGCTCGAGGGGTCGCAACTGTGCTGGTACGACATCGAATCGTACGAGGCCCTCGGGAACACGTCCACGGGCTCGGACATGGAGTTCCTCGGGCTGAGCGGCGGGACCGTCTACTGCGTTGACGCGGAGTGGTCGTCGACAACGATCATCTGGTTCGACAGCGTCTCCGCGTGAGCGGCCGGAGCGGCCGCTGCCGTCACCCTGCTGCTCGCGGGGCACGCGGTCAGAAGACGAGCGGGCGCTTAGGGCGCCCGATGCCTCGCATCAATCGGTCGGCGGCGGGGGCGGCTCCTCGTAAGTGGCCTGAGGCTGCGTCTGGACGGGCTGAGCGCCGTACGGCGGATACGCGGGCGCCTGGACCGGCGCCGCGGCCGGCATCGGCCCCACGGGCGTGGCCATCATCTCGAGGTTGGGTGGGCACATGATCCTCGTGCCCACCTTCAGGCCGCAGTTGTTTATCGAGATGGCCGCCTTCATGCTCGGCACGCAGACGACGCTCGTCGGCTGGCCCTCGGCTATCAGGCCGTCGATCCCCCTGCTCGGCATGATGGACACCGGCCCGACGGTCCACGCCGGGCCCTTGCCGCCCATGCCGCTCCTATACGCCGGAGCGAACACCTCGACCACGGTGCCGTTCGCCAGCGTCTGCGCGAGCTTCTTCCTGAGGATGAGGGCGTTCACGGACATCCCGACGGCCACCAGGCCGAAGACGATCATGAACACGGAGAGCACTGTCGACACGGTGTCGTAGGCTATCGCGTCCGTTATCACCGACGAGAGGACGTATGTGTTCAGGACGAACAGTATGAGGCAGAACGCCGCGAGGCCCCTCAGGCCGTTCTGGAGGGTCTTGTAGAACCTCCCCGGGAGCTGCCTCTCGGCGTCCGTCAGCGGCCTCCTGATTATCCGCGAGTTGTAGGCCGGCGCCTGGGCGCCGGGGTACTGCATCTGATACCCCATCGGACCCATCAGTCCACGCCTCCTGGAGGGGCCCTGCCGCAGACAGGACAGGACCATCCCGCGGCCGTGACGATCAGCGTCGCGCCGCAGTTCGGGCACCCGCGCTTCGAGAGCACGTCCGTCTGATGGATGTCCGTCGGGCGCACGTCCGTCGTCCTGCCCATCTCGACGTTCGGGAACTGGATCTGGCCGGGGCCCATGGGCATCCTGGGGTACTCCGGGAGCGGCCTGGTGACGCCTCCGCGCTGGTCCGCCATGGAGCTGATCTCATGGTTGACCACCAGGGACTGGGACGGTGCGTAGGGCGTGCCCAGGACCGTCTGGTTCTGGGGCAGTATGGACCCGCCCATGTTCCTGGGCGCCGGGAGCATCGAGACCGCGAAGCCCACGAGGAAGCCGCCGACGGCGACCGCCCCCGCGATGCCCGCGATGTCGGGCACACCGAGCGATGTCCCGCTCCCGCCGCTGCTCTTGATGACGTCCATCTGCCAGCTGTTCGTCACATAGGAGATGTCCGTGTATGAGCCGCTCCCGTATATCCTGTCGCCGTCTAGCGTGACGGGAAGCACGTACACGCCGCCGTAGTTGTCGTATATCGTGATCGTGACCGAAGACCCTGAGATCGTCCAGTCTATGTCGACCGTCTGCGACTGGCCCAGCATGTCATAGGCGGCCTCCCAGCCAGCCACGTTGACGACCACGTCGGTGCACTCAAGCCAGAGGGAGCCGGTCCCGCCCGGGTTCAGGGTGAGCCTCGCGTCGTAAGTGTAGTCCGCAGGGTAGGTGCTGTCGAAATAGCCCTCATCGGGGACAGTCGAGGTATAGACACCGTCCACGCCAGCCATCGCCCCTCCGCTCGAGACGAGAGCCAACGACATCAGGACGAACGCGGTTCCAGCGGTCACAAGACTAAGATACCCAACCTTCGACATGACAGAAGCCTCCGAATGAGACGATCAACGCTGATTAGGGCTGAGTATGCCCTGCCAGTGGTATATATCTAGTGACACGCCCGAATCAGGAGTGATAACCGCCCTCTCGTTGGCCATATGCGCGGCACTCCTCGGCCCATGTACAGGGGCTCCTCCGGGGCCCGCGCCCGGCCGGACGAGGTCAGTTGCCCGTCCATACCGGCGCGGTCCAGGCCGTCACACCTTCGACATCCCCGCTCAGCGGAGAGGCCGTGGTCACGCGCACGAAGAAATACCGTGGCGCGCCACCCCCGTCCAGCTCGATGCTGAGGCCGATGAAGCTGTTGTCGTCCGGGGTGAAGCTGCAGACAGTGACATTGTTGTCCGAGACTATCTCGACCAGGGTGATCTCGTCGCCTACGACGTCAGGGTCGAATATCCGTATCGAGGCCGTGTAGCTCGCGGCACCCGGGCTCGACAGGTCCGATCCCATGACCTCCCCGTCCACCTCGAAACGTATCTCCAGGTTCGAGTCGAGGGTCGCGTATCCCCTGCCATCCCTCATCGCGTCGTACAGGTCCTCCCTGGCGAGGCTGGGGGCCAGAAGGACCGTCCGGATGCCCAGCGGGGATATCCAATCGCCGTAATGGTCGTCCTCGGTCGCTGTGGGCATCATGTGCCAGCCGGCGTCGAGGGCCTTCACGTAGCTGGAGTCGCGGTAGCCCCAGTTGTAACACTCGAGCATGCCCATGGCCGCGTCGCGCTCCTCGGTGACGTAGTCGAACTGGTAGTAGTCCCAGCAGACCGGGCACCCGTAAGAGAGCGGGTGGTTCCATTGGCCGATCGCCCCGGGCTCCCCGGCGATCCAGTCGTACACCCACGGGATGAGTGAGCCACCGGTCATGCGGTCCCCCTCATAGTACGCCTCGGGCGTCAGGCCGGCGTGCGGCGCCAGAGTGCCGGTGCCGTATATGTTGATCTCGTTTATCCCCGGGAGATAGTACTCGTACCCGGCCATCCCCACGAACTCCCCATCGATTGTGTAATCGTCAGCGGCGTCACCGAGTGCCTGCCATTCGGAGTCGGTCAGCTGGAAGTAGTGGTCCGTGATAGCTAGGAAGTCGGCGCCGGCGTTGCGTGCCATCGTGTACGCGTCCGCGGGCAGGCCGGTGCCGTCCGAGAACTCCGTGTGCGAGTGCAGGTCCCCGAAGTACAGGTTATACACGGCCTCGACAGTCTCGTCCTCCCCCGCGAGTGCGGCCCCGCAGTAGAGGCACGGCCCGATCATGGCCGCCACAATCACCAACGACAATGTCGAATAACCCTTCCTCAGCATCATGCCCCAGAGTCCCCCCGTTACAGGCCCAGAAGGGTATCCGACAGACGCTATTTATCTGTACTGACTCCGCCGGAGCGGCACGCCCCAGTCGAAGGAAAACGGGAAAGGGGTTGAGGGGCGGCTCGCGCCGCCAATGGTTTGAGTCGGGGGCGGGACCGCCCTCGTCTAGAGGACTATCTCGCCCACGCAGACCGGGTCGCCGGTGTATATCACGTACACCGAGGCCGACCC
>JAUPMC010000059.1 GCA_030836605.1 Thermoplasmatota archaeon
CGGGCAGGGACGAGCCGCAGCGCATCTCCAGCGCGCGGTCCCCCATGAGGACGTCGGCAGCCTCCACCGCGTCGAACATCGGCGAGCTGCCCCTGGAGGATTTCATGACGCCCTTCAGGGCCGCCAGGAGCGCCGCGGGCTTCGCGCCCGCCTTCGGCCTGAGCTCGAGCGTGAAGCCTTGGGCGTCCATCGTCGACATGTGATTCCCGACGACGCCCTTGGGCTCGATGAACCTGTTCGCCCTGAGCCAGTCGGCCAGGTCCTGGCCGTTCCAGCCGCATATGGGCAGGGCCTTCGAGCACCTCGGGTGGAACCTGCACCCCTCCGGGGGGTTGGTCGGGCTCGGGACCTCGCCCTCGATGGGCTTCCGGTCCTTCCTCATCTTGGGGTCCGGGATGGGTATCGAGGCGATCAGGGCCTGGGTGTACGGGTGCATCGGCTCCTCGAGGAACGCCAGGGTCGGCGCGAGCTCCACGATCTTCCCGAGGTACATCACGGCGATCCTGTCGCTCATGTGCGCCACGACCGACAGGTCGTGGGATATGAAGAGGTAGCTGAGGCCGAACTTGACCTGGAGCCGCCTGAGCAGGTTCAGGGCCTGCGCCTGCACGGAGACGTCCAGGGCGGACGTGGGCTCGTCGAGGACTATGAAGTCCGGGTCGAGCGCCAGGGCCCTCGCGAGGGATATCCTCTGCCTCTGGCCCCCGCTGAACTCGTGCGGCAGCCGGGAGAGGTGGTCATGGGACAGGCCGACCTGCTCGATCAGCTCGTGTATCCGCTCCCTCTTCGCCACGTTGGGGTCCTTCGAGCCCTTGGGGGACCCGTGTATCACGAACCCCTCCCCCACTATGCGTTCGACGGTCATCCTCGGGTCCAGGCTCGAGTAGGGGTCCTGGAAGACGATCTGCATCCTCTTCCTCATGGCCCTCAGCTCAGGGGGGTGCAGCTTCGTGACGTCCTTCCCGGCGAACACGACCTTGCCTCCGGTCGGCTCGACGAGCCTGAGTATGGCCCGGCCCACGGTGGTCTTGCCGCAGCCGCTCTCGCCTACCAGCCCGAGGGTCTCGCCCCTTCTGACGGACAGGCTGACGCCGTCGACCGCGTGGACATGCCCGACCACCTTCCCGAACACTCCCTTCTTCACCGGGAAGAGCTTGTGGAGGTCCTCGACCACTATCAGGGGCCCGGAGGGCTCCGGTGGCCGCGCCTCAGGTCCCGCCAGGACGCTCACCCCCTGACCACAGGTGGCACGACACGAAGTGCCCCGGGGAGACCTCCACCCTGGGCGGCCTCTTGTGCGCGCACACTTCCATCGCCTTGTCGCACCTGTCCACGAACGAGCACCCCTTGAACGGCTTCATGAGGTTGGGCACGGTGCCCCTTATGACCGGCAGCTCGGCCTGCTTCACCCCCAGCTTCGGGAAGGCCGACAGGAGGCCGACCGTGTACGGGTGGCTCGGCCGCTCGAAGAGCTCGAAGGTCTCCGCGTCCTCGACGATCCTGCCGGCGTACATGACGCATATCCTGTCGCATGTCTCCGCCACGATGCCGAGGTTGTGAGTGATGAGCATCATCGAGCTCCCGGTCTTCGCGACCAGGGCCTTGAGCAGCTTCAGTATCTGCCCCTGGATTGTCACGTCGAGGGCGGTCGTGGGCTCGTCCGCGATCAGCATGGACGGGGAACAGGACAGCGCGAGGGCGATCATGACCCTCTGCTTCATCCCGCCGCTCAGCTCGTGCGGGTACATCGTGATGACCTTCTCCGGGGCGGCGATGCGCACGAGCATCAGCGCCTCGATCACCTTCTTCTGGAGCGCCTTCTTGTCGTATACCCTCTGGTGGAGCGATATGACCTCCCCCAGCTGGTCGCCGACCGTGAAGACGGGGTCGAGCGCCGTCGAGGCGTCCTGGAATATCATCGATATCTTCGTCCCCCGGACCGAGCGCATCCGGTCCTGGTCGAGCGTCGTCAGCTCGATCCCCTTGTATCTGATGGACCCCGCGGTTATCCTGCCAGGGTGCGGGACCAGCCGGAGTATCGAGTACGCGGTCATGCTCTTCCCGCAGCCGGTCTCCCCCACGATGCCCACGGACTCGTTCTCATAGATGGTCAGGTCGATGCCGTCCAGGGCGGTGACCACGCCCTCGCGGAGGAAGAACTGGGTCCTCAGGCCCTTTATCTCCAGGACCGCCTTCTTCCCGCTCATCTCCTCAACCCCTTCATGCGCGGGTCCAGGACATCCCTCAGGCCGTCGCCCAGGAGGTTGAACCCCAGTATCGTGAACACCATCGCCACCCCCGGGAATGTGGATATCCAGGGGGCGCTGCCGAGGTGCAGCAGCCCGCTCTGCAGCATCCAGCCCCAGCTCGGGGTCGGGGGCTTCGTCCCGACGCCCAGGAAGCTCAGGCTGCTCTCGATCGTGATCGCGTCCGCGACGCCGATCGACGCCCACACGATGAGCGGCGCGAGGCAGTTCGGGAGCACGTGCGTGAACATGATCCTCCAGTTCTTCGCCCCCAGGGCCCTGCTCGCCTCGACGAACTGCCTCTCCTTCATGGAGAGCGCCTGCCCCCGGATGAGCCTGGCGAACCCCGCCCAGTAGGATATCGATATCGCCAGGACGACGTTGAACAGGCCCGCGCCCAGGCCCGCGGCGAACGCGAGCGCCAGCAGGAACGGCGGGAAGGTCCAGAAGAGGTCTATCGTGCCAGTTATGACATAGTCCACCCTGCCGCCGAAGTACCCCGCGGTCAGTCCGAGGACTATGCCTATGACCATCGACGCGAGGACCGCGAAGGACGCCACGAGCAGGGACACCCTCGCGCCCCAGACGACCCTGCTGAAGACGTCCCTCCCGTTCTCGTCCGTGCCGAAGATGTGGGATGTGGAGGGCGGCTCGAACAGGTCATCGGACATCTCGGTGGGGTCCGCCATGGGGAGCACCGGCGCGAGGAGGGCGATGAGGACTACCAGCATGATGACGATGGAGCCTATGACGACCATGGCGTTCCTGCCACCGCGCTCGAGCATGTCAGCCACCGTCTGCTTGACGCCCCCGGACACCTTCCACGCGAGGAGCCTGTCGTTCAGCCCCTTCCTCATGCGGGTCATCCGAGCCTCACCCGCGGGTCGACGTAAGCGTAGAGTATGTCAGCGACGAGGTTGCCCGCGATGACGAACAGCGCGAGCACGAGTATGCATCCCCGGACCACTGGGAAGTCGGCGTTCGATATCGAGTCCGTGATGAGCCTCCCTATGCCGGGCCACGAGAACACCGTCTCGACGACCACGGACCCGGCCACGAACCACCCTATGTCCAGCCCGATGACGGTTATCACGGGCAGGATGGCGTTCTTGACCGCGTGCTTGTATATGATCTCCCTCTCGGGCAGTCCCCGGGAGCGCAGCTGCGTGATGTAGTCCTGACGTATCACTTCCAGCATGCTCGACCGCATCATCCTGGTGGTCAGGGCGGCGTTGCCTATGCCCAGGGTCATGGCAGGGAGGATGATGCTGGCGAAGCCGCCCGTCGTGCCCTCTATGGGCAGCCAACTGAGCTCGACCGCGAACAACCACATGAACAGTATGCCGAGCCAGAACGACGGCATCGCATACGCGAGGAGTGTGAACACCATGACGCTCCTGTCGCCGAGGGAGTTGTGCCTCAGCGCGGAGAAGATCCCGAGCGGGATACCGATGGAGTACGATATGGTCAGCCCTATCGCCATGAGCTCGAGCGTCCTCGGGAGCCTGTCGGCTATCAGGTCCCCGACCTCGAGGTCCCTCGTGAAGAAGCCCACGGACACCCCTAGGTCGCCGTGCAGCAGCTGCCACAGGAACAGGCCGTACTGGACATAGACCGGCTCGTTGAGGCCGTACTTCTCCCTGAGCGCGTCCAGCTGCTCGACGGACGCGTGCGGGGGGGAGAGCACGTTGATGGGGTCGCCGGTCATGAAGAGCATCAGGAACACTATCAGCGTCGCGAGGAGCACGACTGGGATGGCTAGGATGACCTTCCTCAGGATGTACGCGACAAGGTCAGCCAATCAGCCCACCCCCTCCTGGTCGCAATCCCGTAGTGCCCATCGTATGTCTCGCTCCGCCCCATCGCGCCGCTGATCCACATCCCGAATGAAATGCGTTAAGGGGTTTGATAGGTTTGGCGTGCGGTCACTTATTGATGTCGACGTCCACTATGTTGATGACCTGCTCCTGACCGAGCGGGTTGACCGCCCAGCCGGGCTCGCCCTGGAAGGTCACATAGTCGTGGACCGCGAATATCTGGTGCCAGTAGATGAGCGTGCACCAGGCACCCTGCTCCTGCAACCTTATGAGCGCGGCGGTCGCGTTGTCCGAGAACTCCTCCTCGGTCTCCGCGTACGTCCAGTTCGTCACATATTTGTCGAACACCTCGTCCATGTACCAGCCGGTGTTGGAACCGCCGGCAGCCCAAGTGCCGAAGTGCCAGTCGAGTATCTCAGCCCTCGGCCACGAGTACCAGAACAGGATGGCCTCCTGGTTGCCCTCAGCGGCCTCGTCCCTGAGCTGGGTCTCGGCGTACGGCGTGAGCGTCACGTGCACGCCCACATCCTCGAACTGGGCCTGGACGATCTCGCCCATCTGGATGTCCTCACCCTTGTTGGTGGTCCAGAGCTCGAGCGACAGCTCGCCGGTCTCGTTCTCCAGCCAGACATCGCTGTCCAAGTTGGTGAACCCAGCAAGCTCGAACAGCTCGAGCGCCCTGTCGACATCGTACGAGTAGTTGTACTCGGCGGGCACGTTCTGCGACTCCGGGATCCACGGGGCGAGACAGTTCACGCCCTCCTCGCCGATGCCGTGCCAAACGGTGCTCAGTATCTGTGCCCTGTCGACCGCGTAGCCGAACGCCTTCCTCAGGTTCGGGTCGTCCCACGGGTCCTTCTGGCAGTTGAACTCGACATGGTACGTGCCCTGTCCGCGCTCGGTGATGACCGACACATTGTCCTCGCCCTCGTACTCCGTGACCTTGCTCGGTGGCACCTGCTGCAGCACATCGATGCTGCCGCTCTCGAACCCAGCGAACCTGGTGTTCTGGTCCGCGATGATCCTGTAGATGATCTTGTCTATCTTCGCGGGACCCTTGTTCTCGTACCACGAGAAGCCCCAGTCGTAGTCAGGGTTCTTGACCAGTGTTATGTGGTCTCCCGGCACCCACTCGTCGAGCATGTACGGCCCCGTGCCGATCACGTGACCGTTGGCCGTCCCGTAGAGGTCCAAGCCGTCCTCCTCGAGCGCCTTCGGCCACAACATCGACCCGTACAGGTGGGACAGGTTGAACTCGAGGGCCACGTCCGCCCATGTCAGGTTCAGGACCATGTTGTAGTCGTCCTTGCACCAGATACCGGCGTCGGGCCAGCCCGTCTTGTTCTCGCACCCGTAGACGGCCCAGAACTCGTACTGCACCCAGCTGTCTTCCTGGGCGTAGTAGTTGATGATGTCCCTGACCGCCGCGGTGTTGAAGGGCGTCCCGTCGTGGAATGATACACCCTGCCGCAGCTCGATCTCGAAGTACGGATGGTCCGGGTCGTCCCGGTTCATGTTCCAGTCCAACGCGAGCCCGTCGGCGTAGTCGCCGTTGAGGTCCCTCGTTATGAGGGTCTCATATATCAGTCCTGGCGGGCCATACATCGCGCTCGTCTTCGCCGGGTCCATCGCCTGGACGTCGGAGCTCATGGCTATGACGAGCACCTTCTCGTCATCCTCCGTGCCAAACAATCCAAACGCCCATGCCCCCGCGATCGCGGCGACAATCAGCACCACGACGATCACGACCGCCACCAGCATCGTGCTCCTTGGACGCGCTGGCGCGGAGGCGGGCTTGGCTATCTCCTCACTGCTTTCGCTTTCAGAACTCCCCAATCAGACATTCCTCCTTCATCGACTTGTGACCCGAACGGCGCCGGGATCCGGATAAAAAGCAGACGGAAAACCCGGGACGCTAGGTCCCTCTTACCCCGGACCCAAAAATGGCTTTGGCCGTATTTATAACAATGTTCTCCATCGGAAACGCAGGTCTGAGACGGCGGGAAGGAGCCAGTCCGTAGGCGGCCTGCGGACTGGTACGCTGATCCACGCATGCCGGCGCCCGCTCGGCCATGAAGAAATAAATGCGAAATAAAGGGTTTCTCAGAGTGGTTTCCCGGACAGGTCCGCTAGGGGCTACTGGCTACTTGCTCCGGGAGTGGTAGAGCTTGCCGCCGTGGCCGTTGCCACCGCCGATGTCGTCGCCGCCATTCCCGTTGCCGCCGCCATCGCCGCCGTTGCCGTTCCCGTCCCCGTCGTTGCCGCCGCCGCCGTTACCGCCGCCGGTGCCCTGCCCGATTATTGGGCCGAGCTCGACCCAGGCGCAGTCGACCCCGAGGCCGCCCGCGCCGATCTTGTAGGTCGTGTAGTCGATGTGTTCGTACAAGACGAGGTCAGAGTAGGGGTTCTCCGGTGTGAGGAGCACACCCTCCAAGTCCGGGTTGTACAGGTGGCCGATCGCGTAGTCCACGCTGTACCACTCGCCCAGTACTCCGCTCCAAAGTCCTGTGACGGAGTCCTGGACGACGTGTCCCAGTCTTACCTCGGTCGTGTACACGCCCTCAGGGATGCCGGTCGTGTCCCACAGGGTCCCGTATATCAGGTGTCCCACCTTGTTGACCTCGCGGCCGAAGTCATTGTCTATGACCTTGGCCCCGGTCACCGGGTCCCAGCCGGCTGAGAGGACGATGTCATCGCAGACATCCGAGGTGATCGTCACCTCGATGTATGACACCGACACCATCTTCGTCATGGGCAGCACGGTCTCCGAGCTCCCGATGATCGCAGCCTGCTGCGCCACACCGTCCACGTACACCTCAGTGTACAGGTCCGTGTCCGTCCTCAATATCTCCCTGGACGAAGTGTAGTCCGTCATGTTGAGGACCATTACCTCGATCCGCACGTAGTTGTCCACTCTCCACTGTGGCGCGTAGACCATGTTATCCGCGAAGAACACGGCGCAGGAGATGGGCTCAGTCCCCTCCGGCATCGTGATCATCAATGGCACCGTGTCTTCCTCAGCGCTGATAAGACACGCGCATGATGTCACCGCGAACAGCACGGCTACAGCCATAGCTGACACTCTCTTTGCGCTCATTCGTTTGTCTCCCCCGATCCTAGTCGCGCTTTCCTCATGCGGACTAGTGAGGGCTTGAATGTACGATTCAGTATTTATAGTCAGTCAGAGGGGCCGGGGTCACTCGTCTCGGGGGCTCGTTTGGGACAGCTCGAGCCTCATCATGACCTCGTCGAAGTACTCGTCCCCCTCCTTCGCCGACCTCGGCACCCGCCCGAACTCCTTGAACCCGAGCTTCTTGTAGAGCGACTGCGCGCGCTCGTTGTAGGCGAAGGACGACAGCTCGATGGTCTCGATGCCCCGGAACCGCTTGACGGCGAGCTCCATGGTCCGCCTCATCAGGGCCTCGCCCACGCCCTTCCCCCTGAGCCCCTTGAGGAGTGCGACGCCGAGCACCGCCCTATGCCGATGCTTCGAGGGGAGCCTGTGCACGTGGCAGCTGCCGACGATGCGGCCGTCGAGCTCGACCAGAAGCATCACGATCTGCCTCGCCTTGGTGTCGCTCAACTGCGACTCGAGCCACTTCTCCTCGGCCTTCAGGGTCACCTTCTTGTCGATGAGAAGGCCTGATCGGCGCTCGTCAACGAAAGAGTTGATGAAGGACATGCACGCCTTCGCGTCGCCCTTGACTAGCTCCCTGAAGATGATCTCGGTCCCGTCCGAGGCCACGTGCCTGTATCTCACCATCGTGTACGCGGAAGGTGGTCTGCGGACAAATAGTTGACTGGAAAAGACTCATCGCTTCAGGACAGGCTTCTGCCTCGCGGCCTCGGCCAGGTTCTGCTCGATCTTCACGATGCGCGGGGTCAGCCTGCCAAGGTTGTCCCGCATGTCAGCCACCGCGAGCACCATCTCCTTGACGACCTCCGGCCGGCCGCTCATGCCCGAGAGCGACTCCTCGATCCTGCGGAGCCGGTTCTCCAGGTCGGGGGGCACCTCGTCGGCGTGGAGCATCGCGATCTGGGCCTCGAGGCCGGATATCGCCTTGTCGATCTTCCTGTCAGAGGACGACAGCACCATGGCGAGGCCCTTCCCGAGCTTGTCGTCCAGGCCCTTGCTGAACTCCGACAGGCCCTTCGACAGGACCTGTTCGAGCACCTCGAGCCTCTGGTCCTGGGACTCTATCCTGCGGATGACGTCCGAGAGGTCCCCGAGCTCCTGGCACATGTCCTCGAGCAGCTTCTTCTCCTTGTCGCCCATGTCGGGCTCGGCATGCGCGGAGGGGTAGTTCCTGAGCGCGTCTATCATCCCGAGCAGGTCCATCTCGGGGCCCGCGTCCCTGATGGCGTCCCGTATCGGCTGCAGCCTCTTGAGCTGAGCCTGGGCCACCTTCAGGACGTCCTTGTTGCCCTTCTCGATGCTCGCGATCTCCACCAGTATCTGCTCGAGCTGCACGACCGCCTTCGCGACGCCCGAGTCCTCGATCGAGCGTATGTCCCTGACGGCGTCCTTCTTGCCCTTGGCGATCGCATCCGCGACCGTGGGACCCTCATGCGCGTACACGGTGACGAGGTGTGACACGCCGGCCATGACGGCGCCCTCGACATGGCTCCAGTCCTTCTCCTGCACCGAGATCTTCTGCGCGCCCGACCGCTCGAAGAGCATGACGAACGACTGGTTGGGCATCAGGCAGACCTCGATGTTGTACGGGGCGTTCCTGGCGAGCTGGGGCACGTGGTCGGGCTTCTCGCGCTCGACCGCGTTCATGTAAGCGCCCAGATACGCGCTGGCATAGTTCTCCAAGGCCTTCTTGGAAGGGGCCTGCGCCCTGGCTGACGGGTCCTCGGTCGGCACGCCCAGGTGATGTTGGTCGCCGATTATAGGCTTTGCCATCGCACTCTCGGAGGCCTGGGGCGCGGCATGCGGGCACATACTGACCTCCTTTTATCTGAGAGTCGGAAATATTATGTATGGCTGAAAACATCGCTTCCAAGGGAATCTGAAGACGGCGTCCGCGCATCGGGCCGTTCCCTTCGGCTGGTGGTCGTCTGAGCATAATCCAATCCAAGAGGTACATCAAGAAGATCGCGCTCATCGGAGATTCCGGTGTGGGCAAGACATCGCTGATACGCAGGTTCGTGATCGATGTCTTCGACGACAAGTACGTCGCAAGCATCGGGACGAAGGTGAGCAAGAGGGACGTCGAGTACAAGGAGCCTGACAAGACCGTCTACCTGACCCTGATGGTCTGGGACATACTCGGCCAGAAGGATTACAGGAAGATGAGGGCCCATGGCATGAGCGGGGCCCACGGGGTCGCGCTCGTCTCCGACCTGACGAGGCCCGAGACGGTCAAGACGATCGAGGAGTTCTGGCTGTCCGAGGTCGTGGACATACTCGGCACCCTGCCGATCGTCTTCGTGGGGAACAAGGTGGACCTGGCGGGCAGGGACTGCGCGGCGGCCAAGAACCTGACGGAGGTCGGCAGGAAGATGGAGATGCCCGTCTTCATGTGCAGCGCCAAGACCGGCGAGAGCGTCGAGGACATGTTCCGCATGATCGGCCAGATGATGATCTCCGGGGACTTCGTCGAGAAGAAGCCCTTGTTCGAGGGGGGCTCCCTGGCGCAGGCCGTGGACGAGATCGTGACCGACTTCTGCGAGCAGTACGGCGACACCGCCAGGGCGATGGAGCTCGTCGACCGCGAGTTCGCCCGTGCCAAGGTGGTCATAGCGAAGCCGACGAAGGACAGCCTCCTGATGGCGATCGAGTACCTCTCCGACCTGGAGAGGGACATCCACGGCAGGGACGTGTCCGAGGTCAACAAGCTCAGGCGCTGGAAGATGATAGACGAGGCGAGGTAGTCCCCAGGGTGCCGTGACCGAGTTGCCGCAGACCCAGATGAGGAGGAAGAGGCTCGAGATAGCCCTTCAGAAGCTCAGGCCGCTCGGGGAGCGCTCCGCGAGGCTGGAGCAGTACCAGACCCCGGCGGCGGTGGCCTCCGACATCCTCTGGGAGGCGTTCTCCGCCGGCGACATCCACGGGAGGAGCGTCGCGGACCTCGGGTGTGGCAACGGCATATTCTGCATAGGGGCGAAGCTGATGGGGGCGGAGCGGGCCGCGGGGATAGACGTGGACCCCGGGGCGATAAGGGTCGCCAGGGCTAACGCGGAGTCCCTGGGCGTGGATGTGGAGCTGTTCGAGGGGGACGTGTCCTCGATGGGGGGGGCCTTCGACACGGTCCTCATGAACCCCCCGTTCGGGGCACAGACGCGGCACGCGGACAGGGCGTTCGTCGAAAAGGCCCTTTCCCTGGCCCCAGTGACCTATTCCCTGCACAACGACGGCAGCCAGGAGTTCGTCGGGGGCATGACCGGCGCCCTCGGAGGACGGTCCATGGCTATAAAAAGGTATAAATTACAGATTCCATATGCGTTCGAGTTCCACAGAAAGGCTAACGAGACGATTTCAGTCGTTCTGTTAAGGCTTGAGAGATAGGTGATTGGTCTGGCAAGAACCGGCCGTAGAGTGCTGCCTGGAGACGAGGTGGCCATTGCTGAAGAGTACATGTCGGGAGAGGGCACATACGAGTCCGAGGGCAAGGTATACGCAAGCGCCGTCGGAGAGCTCGACCTCGACGCTAGGGAGAAGACTGCGAAAGTCATCCTGGACAACCCACCGGTCGTCCTGATGGAAGGGGACACCGTCCTCGCCGAGGTCACGGACACCCGGCCCGCCATGGCGATATGCTCTGTCGTGGCCCAGGAGGGCAGGTCAAGGCCCGTCTCGAGCGAGACGCTCGCGTCGGTCCACGTGTCCAAGATCGCGTCGTCGTACGTCGAGGACGCGGGGGACCTGCTGAGGGCAGGCGACCTCATCCGGGCGCAGGTGATACAGGCGGACCCGTCCGTGCAGCTGTCGACCACGGGGCCGCACTTCGGGGTCATCAGGGCGTTGTGCACGGTGTGCAGGTCGCCCCTCGAGAGGAGGGGAAGGGACCTGTGGTGCAACCGCTGCGAGCAGAAGGAGACGCGGAAGCTGGCCGACGACTACAGGGACTACGACCCCACCAAGGCAAAGGCCTAAATCCGCGCAGACTGATTGAACAATCAGGAAGGGGAGGCGGCAGCATTTGACCCAAGGTGAACAAGAGCTCATTGCTGAGATAGCGAAGCTCAGGGAGGACCTGAGGGAACTGCGCGAGATCGTCAATGTGCTGGTCAACGTCGTCATGGAGGACGACCTCGAGGAGGAGGAACAGGAGTTCACGCCCTTCTCGGGCGCCGACAACAAGTTCAACCTCTACAACTGAGGCCGGCCGACTGGGCCTCCCTGACAGGAGCGGGATCTGCGTATGAAGAGCAGTCACTTCCTCGACATGATGAGACAGCAGGAGCGCTGGAGGCTGGAGGAATCAGTGAACCTCCTGGCGTCCGAGAACATGGCCAGCCCTCAGCTGAGGGCCTTGCTGTCGTCCGACTTCGGGCACAGGTACACGCTCCCGATCGAGGCGGAGTCCGGGGGCGTGTATGTCGAGAACGCCTACAGGGGCACGAGGCTGACGACCGAGGTGGAGCGGTCGTGCGAGAGGGCCGCGTGCGAGGTGTACAAGTCCAAGCACTCGTGCGTCCAGCCCATGGGCGGGCACATCGCGGCCATGATCATCATCGGGTCCACGACGAGGAAGGGGGACTCGGTCTACGCCATCCCCGTCGAGAACGGGGGGTACGACGGCTACGCGCAGCCGTACCTGCCGGACATACTCGGCCTTAGGGCGGGCACGCTCCCGTTCGACGCGTCCAGGCAGAACCTGGACACCGACGCGACCGTCACCCTGATCCGGAAGAAGAAGCCAGGGCTTGTGATACTCGGCGCGTCGTTCATTCTGTTCCCGTACGACATGGGCCC